>CAIVPW010000080.1 GCA_903907895.1 uncultured Alphaproteobacteria bacterium | reverse complement strand
GGCCCCTTCCGTGTCGTCGATGGCAGCGAACGCCTCGTGCGCCCGCCGCAGCCAGCGCAGCGCGTCGTCGGGGTAGCCCGAAAAGACGGCGATGCGGCCGAGCTGGAAGGTGGAGTTGCCGGTTCCAGCCTCGTCCTTGACAGCTTCGTAGCCGGTGACTGCATCGCCATAGGCGGCGCGGGCCGCAGGATAATCGCCGGCGCGTTCTTCGAACTTGCCGCGCAGGAGCGACACCCAGGCGGCACCCGCAGTGTCCTGCACCGCGACCAGCATGGTGCGAGCGGCATCGAATTGCTCGCGCGCCTTGGAAAATTCCGACTGCTCGGCACTGAGCAGCAACTCAAGACCGAAGAGCGGGTGGGCGGTGGGAACGTCGCCGCCGGTTTCCTCGTAGAGCGCACGGGCGGTGGTGTAGGCGGTGCGCGCCTCGGCCACGCGACCCAACGCCCGCTCGGCGTCGCCGATGCCAGCCCACGCCGCGGCTTCCGCGCTCTTGTCGCCCGCGACCTGGAAGCCAAGGCGCGCCTCGGCGTAGAGGCGGCGCGCGTCTTCCCAGCGGCCGCGGTCTTGTGCGGCCTGGGCCTCTGTCAGCGCGGCAGCGGGCGTCTCGGCGCCGTTGGCGGCGTGGATGGCGCCCTCGGGCAGCGTGGCGGCGCCGGCAATGGCGAGGAGTGCCAGCGCTGCAGCGCCAGCGGCAAGGATGCGGGTGCGCCCGCGCAAGAAGAAGAGCGTCGCGACAATGACAGCGAGCGCGATCGCGGCCGCGAATCCGAGAGGAGTGCCGAGCACGGGAATACCTATTGGTTGGCGCCGGTGATCGCGGTCGCGAAGGCCCACGGCTCCATGAAGGAGCCGCGGAACAGGCCGACCTTGTCCGCTTCGGCGATCGCCTCGATGGGCTTGTATTTGTCGGTCTGGTCGACGAACGCCAGGGCGTGGCCGGCACGCACGAGCTGCTCGGCGATGTCTTTGCCGTCGCGGCTGGTGCACGTGCCGTAGATGCGGCCGCGACGCAGACGGTTCGGATCGTTTTCGATGGTGCAGGTCACCGGACCTTGCGCTGTAAGAATCTGCAACTCGCGCAACGCAATGGCGTGGCAGTCGTAGAGCTGGTTGTTCAGGTAGCAGGGCTGGCCCTTTTCGGGCCCATCGACACCCCACAGCAGGATGTAGACGCCGTTCACCACCATCTTGTCGCTGTCGGTGACGCGCGCAGGCCCCGTTACGACGTCGCCCGGGCGCGCCTGCTGGGCGTGCGCCGCCGACGCGATGACGATCGCAAGAAGCAGGGGGAGGATGCCGCGCACGAACATTTGCCAAGTATAGCGGGGCGCTTCGCCCGCCTCCAAAACAAGACCGGCGGCCCTTTTGGGGGCCGCCGGTGTTTGTAACGAGGTTGAGAGGCTTAGGGCTGCTGGCGCTGGACGCCCGGCAGCGGCTGGGCACCCTGGCCCGGGACGATGGCGCCCGGGGGCAGCACGCGGCCCGTGCCCGGCATCGCACCCGCCGGGAGCTGGGGCGCACCGCCGAGGCCAGGCATGGTGCCAAGGGTCGTGCCCTTCGGCTCGGTGAGCTCGGCAATCGGGCGGTTGAACGCCTGCAGCTTGTAGCCAGGCATCTGGAACACCCAGCCTTGGGTCGCGGCCGCGATCTGGCGGGCGCGCTCGGCGCCTGCCGCGTTCGGCGCGGCGGAGGTGTTGAACCGCACCCACATCTTGCCGTCCTGCTCGACCTGGTCGATCTGCAGCGTCATGCCGTCGAAGGTCTTGAAGACCATGCGGCGCGGGTTCGCCGGGAACTTGATCGCATCGCCCGGCAGCACGTCCTCGAAGTTCAGGGAAACGATGGCCGAGGCGACCTGCTTCACCGCGCTATCGACCGCCTGGAGCTTGTCGTCGGCCGGCGTCAGCACGTAGCGCTGCACACCATTTTCATCGGTGACCTTCTCGGTGTTCAGCACCAGCTGGCCACCTTCGTAGATCTGCAGGTGCGAGACGTCGGGGCCCGGCACGTGGACGATCTGGCGCTCCATCCAATCCAGTGCGGAAGGCGGCAGCGCGACGTTGCCGCGGGCGAGCCACGAGCGGCGTTCGCCTGGGACACGCAAGTAGGTGCCACCGAGCGGATCGAACGACATCGTGCTGCTGGAGCGGCCGATGATGACAGAGGCAAGCAGTTCGCCGTCGGTCGCGTAGATCGTGACTTCGCGGCCGCGTGCCTCCGGCGTGATGTCCTCGACCGCCAGACTCTGGTAGCGCTCCGGGTCGTCGGACTTCGGCTCGAGGCGGCGCAGCGCGGCAACGGCTGCAACGGCGCTGCGGATGTTGCCGGCGTTGACCGGATAGTTCTGCTTGGCCGTGTATCCCCAGACGCCGTCCTTCAGCACGAGCTCGGCCGAATCGGTGGCGGTGCGGTAGGTGATGCGCGCGGCATCGTTGGCGCGCGCCACGAGGCGCGGGAACATCGGCTCGTCGTACAGCTGGACGTCGGCACCGACGCGGCTCTCGATGAAGGTCGCTACTGCCGCAGCGACCAGCGTGACCGCCGTGATGGCGCCGAGGATGACGAAACTACGCGGGTTCATGCCGTGCGACCTCCGGCGGCAGCGCGGGCGCGGCGCAAGCGAGCGCGGCGCCAGCTGGCGTGGATCATGCCGAAGACGATGACGATCACCGGCACCAGCGCAATATTGGCGAACTGCAGGCGCGTCTCGAGCCGGTCGATGTCCGAGTTGAGGGCGGCGCGCACATCGCGCAACTGCTGACGCAGCGTCAGCATCTTCTGATTGAACTCGATGATCCTGCGCTGCTCATCCTGGCTCAGGAGCTCGAACGCTTTTTCATCGCGGTTCAGCGACTGCAGCTGGGCGAGCTGCTGCTGCGTCTTCTGCAGCTCCTGCTCGAGCTGCTGCTCGGTCGCGAAGTACTTGGTGCGCGCAGCGTCTTCGATGCGCTCGACGGTGGTGAACGGACGATGCGACAAGCCGCGGCCACGCAGGCCGATCAGCGAGCCGCCGCCGACCAAGTTCTCGACCGCGTTGGCGACGAAGTCGCCGTTGTTCGAGACCGGATTGCCCTGGGCGTCGGCAACGTGGGTGTCGCCGAGCATGTCGACGTCGGCCACGACGATGACGTTGATCGTGCCCTCAGTGCGGAGCGGCGGCTCGGCCGGCTTGGGCGCGTTCGGGTTGGCGTTCGGGTCATCCTCCGGGTTGAGCTCAGGCGCACCCTGGGGGAACGCCGTGCGTGCACGGCCGGAGATGCGGACGGCGAGGTTCTGCCGCACGCCGGATGGCTCGAAGGCGTCCAGCAAGCGGCTCGGATCGTCGCGGCGGCGCAGCGTAGCGACGTCGATCAGCATGGAGTCGCGCGAGGTCTGGATCAGCGGCGTGATGGTCAATCCGTCGATGCCGAGTTCGTTGATGACACCCGCGCTCGACATCCGCATCAGCTGCAGGCGGCTGGTGACGACATCCTCGGAGTTGAACGCCTCGGGGCGCAACTGCAGCCAGGGTACGTAATCGACCAGCACGCGCGTCGGGCCCGCAAAGGCGCTGACGCGGATAGCCATGGAACGGTCACCCACCGCCTTGCCGGTAGGCATCTCGATGCCCCAACGCGAGAACAGATCAGCGAGCTCGGATGCAGGGAACAGGTACTGCATGCGGTTCTGCGGATCGGTCGGCGAGTTCTCGGCGAACGGATCGACGAACACGACCACCGGGCCGCCGCGCAGCGCGAACTGGTCGATGGCGTAGCGCGTACGCGCCGTAAGGCCGGCCGGATGTGTGACCACAAGAACGTCGGCGTTGGAGGGGATGCCGTTGGCGTTGTACTTGAGCGGGCGCACGTCGTACGTCGAGTTCAGCTGACGGGTGACGGCCCACGGCTCGTTGTTGGTGGACGGCGTGCCCATGATGCCGATGCCGTCGATGACACCGACCACCGGCTTGCCGGCGCGCGCCAGGTTAAACACCAGGCGCGTCAGGTCGTACTCGAGGAACTGCTCGCGAGCCGGATCAAGGAAGGACAGCACCTGCGCGTCGTCGACGCTGTTGGTGCCGACGAGACCGAAGTACCCCGCCTCGCCTGCTTCGTTCAGCGTGAACGGGCGCAACGAGAACTGGATGGCGCGGTCCTCGACCGTCGAGAACGGCACCGGATCCACGACTTCGAGGCGAACGCGGCCGTTCGACAGATCGGCGTAGGTGCGGATCAGCTCGTTGACGCGCTGCGAGTAGATGTTGATGCCGGGCGACTGCTTGAGCAGGGCCTGGCTCTGGAACAGCCGCAGCGTAATCGGCTCGTCGATCTGCTTGAGGATGTCCTCCGTCGACTTGGTCAACGTGAAGAGCTTGGCCTCTGTGAGGTCCGAGCGCGCCGACCCGAACGTCAGCGCCGCGAAGGCATTGAGCGCCAGGAACAGCACGATGGCCATCACGATGCCGGCCACCGCCAGCACCGAGCGCTCAACCTTGTTCAGCTTTTCGATGAGTGCATTCATGACTAGCTGGCTTTCTTCAACTCGACGATCTGCGCGTTGATGAACAGGCAGACGGCGATCATCGACAGGAAGAACACGATGGCGGGCAGCGGCAGCACGCCGTCCGCGATGGTGAGGAAGTGCGTGAGGAATGACAACGACGAGATCATGTCGATCACGTAGGAGGGCGCCCAGCTGCGCACGAGGCCGAGCACGAGGTCCAATCCGCTCATCAGGAACAGGAAGCTCGCGGCCGCGGCGATGACGAAGGCGATCACCTGGTTGCGCGTGAGCGCCGACAGGCAGGAGGCCAGCGCGAGCAGGGCACCGGCCATCAGGAAGCTGCCGACGTACGAGGCAACGATTACGCCGTTGTCCGGGTCGCCGAGGTAGTTGACCGAAATCCAGATCGGGAAGGTCAGCACCAGTGCGATGCCGGTGAACAGCCAGGCGGCAACGAACTTGCCGGCGACCGCTTCGGTCGTGGTGACGGGCAGCGTCATCAGGAGTTCGATGGTGCCGCTTTTGCGCTCTTCGGCCCACAGGCGCATGCCGACAGCGGGGATCAGCACCAGGAACAGCCAGGGATGGAAGCTGAAGAACGCCTGCAAGTCGGCCTGCCGGCGGCCGAAGAAATCACCCATGAAGAACGTCACCGCCCCGGCGCCCGCCAGGAAGGTGACGATGAACACGTAGGCGAGCGGCGTCGCGAAGTACGCGGCGAGCTCGCGGCGCGCGATGATGACGATGTTTTTCATCGCAGGGGCTTCTCCTGACCGACCGTAAGCTGACGGAAGACCTCGTCGAGGTGAACGACTTGCGTGTGCATCTCGTCCACTTCGATGCCGTTCTGACGGACGGCGATGCCGACCTCGTCGGCAATGAAGCGGCCGTCGCGCGGCACGACCACCAGCGGCACGCTGCCGTTGACCGGCGCCGAACTCTCGACCGCCGTAACGTGCGGCAGGCCGCGCAGCAGCTTGGCTGCCTTGGGTGCCACATCGGCCTTCACGCGCACGACGACGCTGTTGTAGCGGCGCGACTTGGCGTGCAGTTCCGACGGCGTGCCGTTCATGACGACGCGGCCGCGGTCGATGATGACGGCGCGATCGCACACCGCGTCCACTTCCTCGAGGATGTGGGTCGAGATGATGATCGCCTTGTTCTTGCCGAGTTCGCGGATCAACTCGCGCACATGGTGCTTTTGATTGGGATCGAGACCGTCGGTCGGCTCGTCGAGGATCAGCACGTCGGGATCATGCAAGATCGCCTGAGCAAACCCAACGCGGCGCTTGAAGCCCTTCGAGAGCGTTTCGATGCGCTGGTACAGCACCTGCTCGAGGCCCATGCGCTCGATCGAGTACTGAATGCGCTGCTGGCGGCGCACGCCGTGCACGTCGCGGATGCGCGCAATGAACTCGAGGAACGCCATCACCGTCATGTCGCCGTACAGGGGCGCGCCTTCGGGCAGGAAGCCGATGCTGCGCTTCACTTCGACCGGCGAACGCTGGATGTCCTTGCCCAACACGCGCGCCGTGCCTGAGGTCGGCGGGAGGTATCCCGTGATGACGCGCATGGTGGTGGACTTGCCGGCGCCGTTCGGACCAAGGAAGCCCATGACGACGCCGCGCGCGACGGAGAAACTGACGTCGTCGACAGCGACGATCGCCCCGAATCTCTTGCTCAAAGATTCGACTTCGATAAGGTCGGCCATACGATTTGTAAGTCCCCTTGACCGGTACTTGGGGGAGGTCACCCCAGGCCTCGGGCGTCAAGTGCGCCAGAACCCAGGTTTCGCCTAGGTTTCCAACGCCTCTCCCCCCTGTGCGGGTTTCATAGTCGTATTAGGCCCCCGGAGGCAAGGATTTCGGGCCCTTCCAACAGTTTGTGTTTATGACGAGGCATACCCACAATTGCAGGCGTCGCCGTCGCCGGCCCAGAAACGAGAAAGGCCGCCGGTCTGGCCGGCGGCCTTTTCTCCATCTTATCCGGCTGGCTCTAGTTGGAGATGCTGAGGTTCTCCGCCGAAGTGCGGCCATCGCGGCCGGACTTCACCTCGAAGTTGACCCGCTGACCCTCGTTGAGGGTGGGCAGGTTCGCCTGCTCGACGGCGGAAACGTGGACGAAGACGTCTTTCGATCCACCGTCCGGCGCGATGAACCCGTAGCCCTTCACCTTGTTGAACCACTTAACGATGCCAGTCTGCACGATCGTGTCTCCTTGGATCTCACTCAGTCACCTGGACCCCACGTCCAGTCGCGGCTCTCCACGTCGCGGATGGCGGCTCGGTCGACGACGAAGCAAGCACCGCACTGCGAGTAGCGCGCAAAGGCTTATGCCCGCATGAATCGAAGGCAACTGCGCGTGCGGGGCAATCCGGCCCGGCCGCAGTCCGTCCGCCGTATATCGGGCAGACCTGTGCTGCGAGTGCGCGCGCCGCGTGCGGTACCAACCCTGCGTGCGCGATGCGGCGCGACAAACCGGAGCGCCCCCACACAATACGCTCCAGCGCAGGAAGGCTTTTCGCGATCACGGCAAAAGCCAACGCACCGGACGGCGCTTCTGCCGCACGCCCAGTGTGTAGGAGGAGCATCAGCATAGTCCACGCTCCGCTGCGCGCACCCGCGCATCGGGGCTACTCCGATTGGCGCGCGGATCTTTGCACGCTGCTCGATGCGCGTCCTGCCGCCGATGTCTTCGGAAGGGATAGCGGCGATCACGGCGGTGGGTATTACCGGGGAGCGCCCGCCTGCCGCTTTCGAGTGACCGCCCCCTTCGGATGGGCGACTCCCTGCCAAGCTTCCGCCCTACTACGGTTGCGGGGCTCCGAAAGACCAAGAACAAGAACAAACGGACTGAGGTCACCCATGAAGCGCGCTTCCAACTCTTCCTTCGCAGTTGCGTTCATCGGCAGATTTCACGCCGGTGTGGGCGGCAGCGTGCGGAAGAAGGCGGCGCCAATTGTTCGGGCAGCCGCGGGGGGCGTGCGCGAGGCAGCGCCGCGGCTGACGCCGATGCTGGTGCGCCTGCATGGAGAGCCCGAAACCGAGATCAGCGCCGCAGTATCAACGCGCTGACGAGGGCAGCGGGGCTGGCCTTTCCGCGTCCACAGGGCCGGCCCCGCCCTTCGCAT
>CAIVPW010000079.1 GCA_903907895.1 uncultured Alphaproteobacteria bacterium | reverse complement strand
CGCCTGCTCTACAAGCAGGACGTGGTCCCGGACGCCGCGCGCGTGCGCGAGCTGTACGGCATCAACGTCGCCGGCACGATTGACGTGAAGGCGACCGGCAACCAGTGGTTCTGGTCCTACCAGTACCCGGCCGAGAAGATCGCGTTTGACGCGTTCTGCGGTGTGGGCCCCCTCGAGGGTGCCTGCTTCGAGCAGACCGCCACTCCCACCAAGCCGCGTCTTCTCGACACCACCGAACACGTCGTGGTGCCGGTCAACACGCTGGTGCGCGTACTCACCACGGCTTCCGACGTGATCCACGCCTGGGCGATTCCGTCCTTCGGCGTGAAGATCGACGCCGTGCCGGGTCGCGCCAACGAGACTTGGTTTGTCGCCGAGCGCGAAGGCCTCTTCTACGGCCAGTGCTCGGAGCTTTGCGGCCAGGGCCACGGCTTCATGCCGATCACGGTCGAGGTCGTCTCGAAGCAGCGTTACGACCAGTGGGTGACGCAGAAGCGTGCCGAGCTCGGCTTGCCGCCGCAAGACGGCAACCTGCGCTTTGCACAGAACTAACCGCGTAGTCGTCTAGACACGCTGAGGGGACGAGGGACAACACCATGAGCGCACACGCCGCGCACGGACACGACGCTCACGCGCATGATCACACGCCTACGGGCTGGAAGCGCTGGGCGTATTCGACCAACCACAAGGACATCGGGACGATGTACCTTGTGTTCGCCACGATCTTCGGCATCGTCGGCGGCCTCATTTCCATCCTGATCCGCGTCGAGCTGCAGGCCCCGGGCATGCAGTTGCTGGCGGACGGCTCGTACCACCAGTTCAACGTGTGGACGACCGCACACGGCCTGATCATGGTGTTCTTCATGGTCATGCCGGCGCTCATCGGTGGCTTCGGCAACTGGATGATCCCGCTCATGATCGGCTCGCCCGACATGGCGTTCCCTCGTCTGAACAACATGAGCTTCTGGTTCATGATCCCGTCGGCCATGATGCTGGTCGGCTCGGTGTTCGCGGGTGACGGCGCCGGTACGGGTTGGACCGTCTATGCGCCGCTCTCCACGACCGGCCACACGGGTCCGTCGGTGGACATGGCGATCCTCGCTCTCCACCTCGCGGGCGCGTCGTCGATCCTGTCCTCGGTCAACTTCATCACGACGATCTTCAACATGCGCGCGCCGGGGATGACCCTGCATCGTATGCCGCTGTTCGTCTGGTCGATCCTCGTCACGACGTTCCTGCTGCTGCTGTCGCTGCCGGTTCTGGCGGGCGCCATCACCATGCTGCTGACCGATCGCAACTTCGGCACCGCGTTCTATGACGCGGCGCGCGGCGGCGATCCGCTGCTGTACCAGCATTTGTTCTGGTTCTTCGGTCACCCCGAGGTGTACGTGCTGATCCTGCCGTCGTTCGGCATCATCAGCCACATCGTCTCGACCTTCTCGAAGAAGCCGGTATTCGGCTACCTCGGCATGGCGTACGCGATGGTCGCCATCGGCGCGATCGGCTTCATCGTGTGGGCGCACCACATGTATACGGCCGGCATGGACGTCGATACCGAGGCCTACTTCGTCGCCGCGACCCTCGTGATCGCAGTGCCGACAGGCGTCAAGATCTTCAGCTGGCTCGCGACCATGTGGGGCGGCTCGATCGAGTTCAAGACGCCCATGCTGTTCGCGGTCGGCATGATCTTCATGTTCACCGTCGGCGGCGTAACCGGCGTGGTGCTCGCGAACTCGCCGATCACCACGGCGTTCCAGGACACCTACTACGTGGTGGCGCACTTCCACTACGTGATGGCGATGGGCGCGCTCTTCGGCATCTTCGCCGGCTGGTACTACTGGATCGGCAAGATGAGCGGCCGCCAGTACTCCGAGACGCTCGGCAAGTGGCACTTCTGGCTGACGATGGTCGGCGTGAACCTGACCTTCTTCCCGATGCACTTCGCCGGCTTGGCAGGCATGCCGCGTCGTATCCCGGACTATCCGGATGCGTACTCGGGCTGGAACTACATCTCGTCGATTGGCTCCTACATCGGCTTCGCCGCCGCCCTCCTGTTCGTCTACATCGCGATCAAGACGATCATGTCCGGCGAGCGAGTCGGCGCCAACTACTGGGGCGAGGGTGCGACCACCCTCGAGTGGACGGTTGCCTCTCCGGCGCCGCACCACACCCACGAGACGATGCCGCAGATCCATTAATCTCGGCATTCGCCTAGTACGAGTATGAGTACCGCTCCGACCACTGGAGTAGACGCGATCCGCGGTGTCACCGCCCAAGGCTGGGTGGGTGATACCGCGGTCGGCGACTACTTCGCTCTCCTGAAGCCCCGGGTCATGAGCCTGGTGGTGTTCACGGCCCTGGCCGGCCTCGTCGTCGCGCCGGGCGCCATCCATCCGATCCTCGGCTTCGTAGCGATCCTGTGCATCGCATGCGGTGCCGGCGCCTCAGGTGCCCTGAACATGTGGTACGACGCCGACCTTGACGCGCGCATGGCGCGCACGGCGAATCGTCCCATTCCGGCCGGTCGCGTGCCGCGCGAAGACGCGCTGATCCTGGGTATCAGCCTTTCGGTCGCCTCGGTGGCGCTGCTCGGTGTCGCCATCGATTGGACGGCGGCCGGCTTGCTCGCCTTCACGATCTTCTTCTATGCCGTCGTGTATTCGATGTGGCTCAAGCGGCGCACGCCGCAGAACATCGTCATCGGCGGCGCCGCCGGCGCTTTCCCGCCGATGATTGGCTGGGTCGCCGCGACGCACTCGATCGACTTCGGCTCGGTCGTGCTGTTCCTCCTGATCTTCCTGTGGACGCCGCCGCACTTCTGGGCGCTCGCCCTGTTGAAGAGCGAGGAATACGCCAAGAACGGCATCCCGATGATGCCGGTAGTAAAGGGCGTGCGCCGCACCAAGATCGAAATGGTCATTTACAGCGTCTTGGTGGCGGCGATTGGCGTCGTGCCGAGCTTCATCGGCATGGCCAGCATCGCCTACGGCGTTGCTGCCGGTCTCCTCGGCACGGCCTTCGTCGCCTTCTCGCTGATCGTGCTGCGCACCACTGATCCGGTGTGGCCGCGCCGCATGTACGGCTTCTCGATCCTGTACCTCCTCCTGTTGTTTGCCTTCCTGCTCGTGGAGGGCAGTGCGCAATCGGTAGTCGCGTGAGTGCGCCGGATCCGAAGGGCGCGCGCAAGCGGTCGAAGAATCTTGTCGTTGGGGTCGCGCTATTCGTCCTCGTGGTGCTTGTGTTCCTGGTGACGTTGGTGCGGTTGGGGCAACAAAACTGATGAACGTCTCGGCGGGTCCTTATGGTGGGAGGCTAATGCGTCGCAACGCGCGCGTTGGCATCGCCGCGGGCGTTCTCGTCGGTACGATGCTCGGCGCGTCGTTCGCTGCCGTTCCGTTGTATCGGCTGTTCTGCCAGGCCACCGGCTATGGCGGCACGACGCAGGTCGCGGCCGCGGCACCCGGTGCGGTTGCCGATGAGCGCATCTTCAACATCCATTTCGATGCCAACCTCGGCGCCCACATGCCGTGGAAGTTCGCACCCGAGCAGCTGCAGCAGCAGGTGCGGGCGGGCGAGGAAGGTCTCGCGTTCTACGTGGCGCACAACCCGACCGACCGCCCGGTGCGCGGTACGGCGGTGTTCAACGTGACGCCGCTTGCGGCCGGCAAGTATTTCAACAAGGTGCAGTGCTTCTGCTTCGAGGAGCAGGTGCTGGCGCCAGGTGAGACTGCGACCATGGGCGTCTCGTTCTTCGTCGACCCCTCGATCCTGAAGGATCGCGGTCTCGGCGAATTGCGCAACATCACCCTGTCGTACACGTTCTACGAGGTTCCCACCCAGCAGGCGGACCTCGCGGGGGCAGCAAACCAACGGGCGGCAACGGCCGCTCAGGTGCGCTGAGGCGGTTCGTTTAGACATTCAAGCGAGAGCAAGCGGGAGACTAACCAACATGGCGACGCATCAAGCAGGCCATCCGTATCATATGGTCGACCCGAGCCCATGGCCGGTCGTCGGTTCGATCGCAGCCGGCGTCTTGGCCTTTGGCCTGATCTGGTTCATGCACGACGTCACGCCGTGGGTGCTGCCCCTCGGCCTGCTGTTCTCCGTGTGGGTGATGTACGTCTGGTGGAAGGACGTGGTGAACGAGGCCACGTTCCAGAAGGCACACTCCAAGGTCACGCAGCTCGGCCTGCGCTACGGCATGGCGCTCTTCATCTCGTCCGAGGTGATGTTCTTCTTTGCCTGGTTCTGGGCCTTCTTCAACGCGGCGATCTACCCGACCGAGCAGATGGGCGGCACCTGGCCGCCGAGCTCGCCGGAGCTCGGCGTCGAAGTCTTCAACCCGTGGGGCATTCCGTTCATCAACACTGCGATCCTGCTCACGTCGGGCATCACGGTGACGTGGGCCCATCACGGCCTGCGTAAGGGTGACAAGAAGGCCCTGATCCGCGGCCTCTGGCTCACGGTCATCCTGGGCGCCATCTTCACCGGCTTCCAGGCGTACGAGTACATGAACGCCCCGTTCGACTTCACGGGCGGCATCTTCGGCACGACGTTCTTTATGGCCACCGGCTTCCACGGCCTGCACGTCATCATCGGCACCATCTTCCTGGCGGTCTGCTTGGTGCGTGCGTCCAAGGACCACTTCACACCGGATCATCACTTCGGCTTCGAAGCGGCCGCCTGGTACTGGCACTTCGTTGACGTGGTGTGGCTGTTCCTGTTCACCTTCATCTACTGGTGGACCTCGGTGCAGCCGGCTGCGGTGATGGCCAGCCACTGAGCCGCCAAGAAAGACGAGAGACGGGCGCCCTGCGGGGCGCCCGTTGCTTTTCAGGGTACCGATCCATGACGCGGCCTTCCCCAGTGATTGCCGGCCTCTTGCTGCGATGCCCGCACTGCGGCAAGGGCAAGCTGTTCAAGAGCTATCTCAAAGTGAAGGATCGCTGCGACGTGTGCAGCGCCAAGCTCGGCGAGACGGACTCGGGCGACGCGCCGATGGTGTTCGCCATCCTGATCCTGGGCTTCGCCATCGTCGGCGCGGCTCTGTTCGTCGAGCTGCGCTATATGCCCCCCTATTGGCTGCATGCGGTGCTGTGGCTTCCGTCGCTGGCGGTCGGCTCCTGGTTCCTGCTGCCGCTGCTCAAGTCGGTGTTCTACGCCGTGAACTACCACTACGACGCCGGCGAGGACCTGACGGGGCGGATGCAGTGACGCGCGGCGGGCGCGTGGTGCTGTCGACCCTCATCGCGCTGCCCATGTTCCTGGTGCTCCTCGGCCTGGGCGCGTGGCAGTTGCAGCGCCTGCAGCTGAAGCTCGAATTCATCGCTGCGCGCGATGCTGGCTTCGCACAGCCGCCCGCCGAGCTGACCGCGCAGGACGATACCCTCACCGATCTCGCTTGGCGCCGCGTCACCGTCACCGGTCGGTTCGACCACGCCGGTGAATTCCACCTGTTCCGCACTCGCGACGGCAGTGCGGGCTACGAAGTGCTGACGCCGCTGGTGCGCACCGACGGCGCGCCGGGGCAGGTCGTGCTAGTGGACCGCGGCTGGGTGCCGCTGAACCGCAAGGATGCGGGGACGCGTGCCGAGGCGCAGGTCGAGGGAGTGGTCACCGTCAACGGCTTCGTGCGCATCGATCTCGATGCACGCTCCATGGTCACGCCCGTGAACGATGTCGTCGGCAACATCTGGTACGTCGTGGATTACGCGGCAATGGGTACCCGGGCGCGCGCCACTCTCCGGCCCCTGGTCGTGGTGGCTGATGCGACGGCCAATCCGGGCGGTTTTCCCATCGGGGTAGCGAAGCCGCCCGAGCTGCCAAACAATCATCTGGGCTATGCCTTCACCTGGTTCTCCCTGGCGGCGGCGCTTGCCGTGATCTGGGGCATCAGCCTCCGGCGGCAATTGGCGGCGCAGGACGCTGCCGCCTAAACTCCTCGGCATGGATCACGATCCGCGCCGAGCTCCCGCGTACACCGCCGTCGCCGACCGCTTCCGCCGCATCGGCGTGCTCGGCTCCGTGCAGTCCCTGCTCGATTGGGACACCGCAACGATGATGCCGCGGGGTGCGGCCGGCGCGCGCGCGGAGCAGCAGGCGGTACTCGCCGCCATCGCTCACCGTGAGGCGTGCGACCCCGCCATCGGCGAGCTGCTCACTCGGGCCGAGGCAGAAGCCCTCGGACCACCGCAGCGCGCTAACCTGCACGCCATGCGCCGCCGCTGGCTGCACGCAACCGCCGTGCCCGAGGACCTGGTCGAGGACCTCACCCGCAGCACCACGGAGTGCGAACTGGTATGGCGGGATGCGCGCAAGGCAAACGACTTCGCCATGCTGCGCCCCCACCTCGAGCGGGTGCTCGTCCTCGTGCGCCGCAAGGGTGAGGTCAAAGCGGCAGCACTGGGCATGAGCCCGTACGAGGCGCTGCTGGACGAATTCAATCCGGGCCTGCCGAAGAGCGAGGTTGATCGCACGCTGGGTGACTTGGAGCGCGAGCTGCCGTTGCTCCTGCGCGACGTTCTGAAACGACAGGGCGCGAGGCCTGCCCCGTTCGCGGCGGCGGCGGCGGACCGCCAGCACCAGCTTGGCAAGGCCCTCATGGAAGCGGTGGGATTCGACTTCGAGCGCGGCCGCCTTGATGAAAGCCTCCATCCCTTCATGAGCGGCGGCGGCGACGACATCCGCATCACGACGCGTTCGACGGGCGAGGATTTCATCTCCGGCATGCTTGCGGTGGCGCACGAAACCGGGCACGCCCTGTACGAAAGCGGCCTTCCCGCGACTTGGCGCTGGCAGCCCGCCGGCGATGCACCCGGCATGGCGATGCATGAAGGCCAAGCGCTCCTCTGGGAGATGCAGGTCGCGCGCGGGCGCGATTTTCTGGGCTTCCTCGCGCCGCTGGTGCAGCGCGAGCTGGGCGTGCATGTCGCGGCCGCGGATCTGGTGCGCAGCGTTCAGTACGTCGAACCGGGCATGATCCGCGTCGATGCGGACGAGGTCACCTACCCACTGCACATCCTGCTGCGCTATCGCGTCGAACGCGCCCTGTTTGCCGGTGACCTGGCGATCGCTGACCTGCCAGCCGCATGGAATGCTGCGATGCGGGACTTCCTGGGTGTGGTGCCCAATACAGAAGCCGAAGGCTGCATGCAGGACATCCATTGGATGATGGGTAGCTTCGGCTACTTCCCGTCGTACGCATTGGGCGCCGTTGCAGCCGCACAGCTATTCCAGGCCGCCGAACGCGAAACTCCCGCTATCCGCCAACGCCTGGCCCAGGGCGACGGCACGCTTCTGCTGCAGTGGCTGCGCACGAACGTGCACGCGCATGGCTCGCTGCTGCCAACCGTAGAATTGCTACGGCAAGCCACCGGCCGAGGCTTCGATGCCGGCGCGCTGGTGGCGCACCTGCGCCGCCGTTACGTGGACCGTGCGACCTAGGTCGGCCCTCAGTCGCTCGAAAACAACAGCAGCGAGCGTCTCGCCACGTCATACACGTGCCAGCCTGCAGCACCGTGCCTGCCGTCAACTCGGGCCGCCGATCCCCCAAATCAAGGAAGGTCCGGCGTAGCATGCGGTGCTTTGGGTGGGCCGCGGCGCAGATGGCCGCTGTGGCGGAGGGAGCAGGGCCGGGCGTGACCTAGGCCGTCCGCGAATCAGTCGGCCGCTTCGAGGTCGAGCTTCTGTTGCTGACGCAACCACAGTGCGGCGTAGTGCCCCCCGTCGCGCAGCAGCGAATCATGGCTGCCGCGCTCGACGATGTGACCTTTGTCGAGCACCAAGATCTGGTCGGCGTCCACCACCGTGGACAGCCGGTGGGCAATGATCACCGTAGTCGTGCCGCGCGATACGTCGCGCAGGTTCTCCTGGATGGCCCGCTCGGTCCGACTGTCGAGGGCCGAGGTGGCTTCGTCGAACAGATAGATCAACGGCCGCTTCAGCACGGCGCGGGCGATCGCGACGCGCTGCTTTTCCCCGCCCGAGAGCTTCAGCCCGCGCTCTCCCACAACCGTGTCGTAGCCGTCCGGCAGGCTGGCAATGAAATCGTGCAATTGCGCCATCCGCGCAGCGTGCTGGACATCTTCGCGCGACGCGTCCGGGCGCCCGAAGGCGATGTTGTAGGCGATGCTTTCGTTGAACAGCACCGCATCCTGCGGCACTACGCCAATGGCGGCGCGCACGCTGGCGACCGTGACGTCGCGCAGGTCGTGTCCGTCGATGCGTATTTCGCCCTGCGTCGGATCATAGAAGCGAAACAGCAGTCGCCCGATGGTCGTCTTGCCCGAGCCGCTGACGCCCACGAGGCCGATCGCCGTGCCCGCCGGTACTTCAAAGTGGACGTGTTCCAGGATGGGCCGCCGCACATCGTATGCGAACGAGACGTCGCGGAACGTGATCGCGCCGCCGCCCGCCGGCAGCGGCTTCGCCTCGGGCGAGTCGCCGACCTCGTTCGATTCGAGCAGCAACGACATCATCTGCTCGACGTCTGTGAACGCCTGCTTCAGGCCGCGGTACAGCATGCCCATGCGGTCCAGTGGCCGCAGCACCTGCATCAGGTAGCTGTTCACCAACACAAAGCCGCCGACGGTCATCGAGCCCGCCAGAGCCTCGCGCCCGGCCAGCAACACCATGGCGGTGAGCCCGACGCCCTGGATGATCGTCTGCACAACGCCGGTCATGCTGCGTGAGTACAGCGCCTTCAGTTGCAGTTGCTCGACGCGGCCGAGCGCTTCGTCATAGCGGTCGTTCACGTATTGCTCGTTGCCGAAGTACTTTACCGTCTCGTAGTTGAGCAGGCTGTCCACTGCCTTGCCGTGCGCCGCCGCGCTTTCGGCGACAGCCGCGCGCTGATGCTTACGCAGGTACTCCGAACCGATGACCAGTGCGGTGCCGTATACGAGGAACGTGAGGAACAGGATGCCGGTGTACGCTGGCGTGAACCTGCCCATCAGCACGCTGATCACGATGCCGAGCTCCACCACTAGCGGCAGGATCATGAACACCATCGAGTTCAGGATCTGCTCCATGCCGCGCATGCCGTTGTCGATGATGCGCGACAGCTGACCGGTCTTGCGCGTCAGGTGGAAGCGCAAGCTCAGCTCGTGCACATGGCGCAGCGCCGCAAGCCGCATGCGGCGGTTGAGCCTCTGCTCCAGCGGCCCGTAAAGCACGACGCGCCACTGGTCGAGGACGCGCCCAACCGTGAACACCACGCCGTAGGCGAGCAGCAGCAGATACGTGAGGCGTGTGGCGTTGGTAGGCCCGGCCGCCAGCGTGTCCACCACGTGCGCCATCACCACCGGTGTCAGGGTGTTGAGTACCGAGGTGGCGACCAGCAGGAACAGGGTCGCCAGCAGCCGCCCCTTGAGGCCCCAGTCATCCTTGGGCCATAGGAACGGCAGCGTCATTCGGATGACGTGGATGTCCCGCGGACGGGCCAGGTCCATGGTTTCCGGATCGAATCTGCCCATGCCGCGCATGGGTCCAGTCATCTCACACCTAGGGAAGCGCCCGCAATCGGCGCTCCAGCCAGTTGAAACTTAGGCGCGCCGCCTCCGGAACGCCCACCAGACGCCGGCAGCCGCCGCTAGAGCAAGCGCGGCCAGGGCGGCGGCGCGCCAGACGCCGGCCGGCTCGATGCCGTAGTCCGTGGTCCACTTGCTCAGACTGAGCCAAAGGCGCTGGGGTAGGGGGCCTTCGAGGCGCTCGCGTTCCAGCCCGCGCCGTAGGACCCCGGCGGCCGCCAGCGGGTTGCCTCCGGCCGTCAGGGCCTCCGCAAGTTGGCGGAAGGGCATGCCGGTCTCCGCCGGCAGCGGCCCGACGGCGACGAGGGCGCCGACCCTCGCTCGGGTGAGGTCGAGCGTGGCCGCCGCGGTCCAGGCCACCGGGCCGACGCGCAGCCGCTGGCCGACGGCGGCGTCGCGCAAGTCCACCCTCCGCACCGCGCCTGAAGGCGCGATGGTTGCATCGGCGCCGACGTGCACGCCCGTCAGGATGAGCTCGCCGGTGGAGACGGTGATTTGCTCCAGGTCAAGCTGCGCTGTCGCGATCAAGCCGCTGGCCGTCAGCGTGGGCGCCTCGAGGTAGCGCAGTACGACGTCGCCACCGACTTGCAGCCCGCTCAAGTCCACGCCCTCTACGGCAAAGCTCTCGGCGAGGCTGAACCCGCCAGCAACGCTCGCTCCCCGTGCGCGGAAGGGCCCGGGCAGGTAGCAGTGCACGAAGGCCCACGTGCCTGCCGCACGCATTTCGTCGAGCACCACGCCGTCCAGGAAATGCGAATCGTAGAACAGCACGTCGGGCCGGATCGTTACGCCGCTTACATCGAACGTACCGGTGACGATCGCGCCCGTGATGTGCACCAGCGGGAGCGCGCTCGCGTATGGTTCCACGGTCAGGATCGTCTTGAGGAACGCCGCCGACAGCACGTTCGGCGGCAGCGGTTGGCCGGGCAGGGGCGGTTCCATGCGCCCGTAGGGCGGCGTGATTTCCACGGGGTCGCCGGCGCACAGCGTGCGCCAAGCTTCATACTCCGTGTCGGTCCATTTGGAGTCTCCGCGCGGGCAACCTTGCGCCCATGCCGAATGCGCAACCAACAGCGTCAGCGCTGCAACGACCAAGCCAAGCCGCATCAAGCCGTGCCGGTTAGAGCGGGCGGAAGTGCTTGCTGAGCGTAAGGCCTTGCTTGCTGTAGTGCGAGCCGATTGCGGCGCCATACAGCACCTCGGGCTGCTCGGTCAGGCGCTCGTACACAAGGCGGCCGACGACCTGACCATGCTCCAAGACGAACGGCACGTCGTGCGAACGCACCTCCAGTACCGCCTTGGTGCCGTCGGCATAGCCAAAGCCAGGATCGAAGAACCCCGCGTAATGCACGCGAAACTCGCCGACGAGCGGATCGTACGGCACCAATTCCGCCGCGAAGTCCGGCGGCACCGAGACGCGCTCGCGGCTTGCCAGGATGTAGAAGTCGTCGGGGTTCAGGATCAGCGTGCGCGAATTGCCGTGCGCGTGGATCGGCTCCCAGAACTCCCGTGGGTCGTAATGGCCGATCTTGCTGAGATCGATGAGGTCGGCGTGATGCTTGGCGCGATAGCCGAGTAGCGCATCCCGTCCCGTTCCTTCCAGGTCGATCGAGATCCCGACGCCGCCGTCGATGTTGGCGCGTCCCGCGTCGCCTCCGTGCACCAGCGGCATGCGCTCGTGCAGGTCGCGTAGCACCGCATCCGATGGCGCAGGGTTGCCCTTGCGCAAACGCAGTTGGCTCAAACGGTCGCCCGTGCGTACCAGTACGCTGAAGGTGCGCGGCGAGATCTCCGCGTACAAGGGGCCGTCGTGGCCGCCACGCACGCGATCGAACTCGGTGCTGCCGTCGGCGATCAGGCGCGTGAACACGTCGAGGCGGCCGGTCGAACTCTTCGGGTTCGCGGCCCCTGCCAGGCTCTTCGGCAGGCGCACGCGCTCCAATAGCGGCACGATGTAGACGCAGCCGCGCTCCAGTACCGCGCCGTCGGCCAGCGGCATGCTGTGCATGCCGAGCGCCTTCACCTTATCCATGACGGTGCCGGCGCCCGGCAGGAAGCTGGCGCGGACGCGGTAGGCGATGGCACCGAGGCGCAGGTCGAGGCTTGCCGGCTGAATCTGCGCGTCGGTGATCGGCACGTCGGCGCTCAGCGCGCCGTCGGCAATCAGTCGACGGATGGCCTGCGCCGGCAAGATGCCGCTCGCGCGCCGCTGCGGTGCCGCTGCGGACGGAGTCTCGGGGAGCGGTTCAGGGCGGGCCATAAAGGGAATTCAACGGGTTAAATCTCGCGGCGGCATGGAGTCCGGTGCCGGTTTGCGCCAGTCCGGTCGCCGAAATCCCCCCGCAAACGCCCAGCGCGCGCAAACGTGCTTGGTTTTGCAGATGGGTTCGGCGCCCGCCGCCGCGAGTGCAGGGAGCCACCCCGGGCGGACTGTAGGCCAAGGCCCGAGCGCGGGGCCAAGGGAAAAGGGTCCGCAGTTTTTTCACAGATCTACCCACAGTCTGTGGCGCTTATTTTCCTTTTGCGGAGGGCACTTAGGGGGTTATCCAGGCTTTCCGCGCCGCTAGGCGGCTGGGGGCGACTTGCGGGTGGAACCGGGAACACCAGGCCAGCGCGGGGGCCGTTGGCGGCTCGCATTGCCTATGGCCCGGCCGTTCCCTACTTTGTGCGCCCACTCTCCAATCAGCGGCAAATTCCTTTGCGTTATGTAAGCACCCGCGGGCGGGCGCCCGTCCTCGATTTCTCTGACGTTTTGCTCGTGGGTCTCGCCGAGGACGGCGGTCTTTACGTTCCCGAGTTCTGGCCCAACATCAGCGCGCAGGAGATTGCGAGCTACGCTGGCAAGACCTACGCGCAGGTCGCCGTGGACATCATGGCGCGGTTCACTGAGTCCGCCATCTCGCGCGCCGAGCTCGCGCCGATTGTCGAGGCGGCATATGCGGGGTTCGATCACCCCGCCATCGCGCCTCTGCGCCAGCTCGATTCCGGCGAATGGCTGCTCGAGCTGTTCCATGGCCCGACGCTGTCGTTCAAGGACTACGCCCTGCAGGTCGTCGGCCGCTTGTTTGATCATGTGCTGCAGCGCCGCAAGCTGCACATGACGGTGGTCGGCGCGACCTCGGGCGATACCGGCTCTGCAGCGATCGAGGCGTGCCGCGATCGCGATGCGATCACTGCCTTCATTCTGCACCCCCAGGGCCGCATCACCGAAGTACAGCGGCGGCAGATGACGACGGTGACGTCCCCCAACGTGCACAACATCGCCATCCAAGGCACCTTCGACGATTGTCAGGCGCTGGTGAAGCAGATGTTCGGCGACCTCGCGTTCCGCGAGCGCATGCGCCTCACGGCCGTGAATTCGATCAACTGGGCGCGCGTCATGGCCCAGGTCGTCTACTATTTCACGGCCGCTGTAGCGCTCGGCGCCCCGAGCCGCGTGCCGAGCTTCTCCGTTCCCACCGGCAACTTCGGCGATGCCTTTGCCGGCCACGTCGCCCGTCGCATGGGCCTTGGCATCCCGCAGATGACCATCGCCACCAACCGCAACGACATCCTCGTGCGCCTGCTGGAAGGCGGCGTCTACCGCAAGGGCCCGGTGATGTCTTCGATCAGCCCGAGCATAGACATTCAGGTATCGAGCAATTTCGAGCGCCTGCTGCTCGAGATCGAGGGCAACGATCCCAATATTGTGCGGGACCGTATGGCGCAGATGGACGCAACCGGCGAATTCCGCATCAGCGACACGGCGCTGCGCCGTATCCGCACGCAGTTCGACGGCTGCGGCGTCAGCGAAGAGGAGACCCTGCGCTGCATGGCCGAGGTGCAAAGGAAGAGCAATATCGTCATCGACCCGCACACGGCCGTGGCCGTAGTCGCCGGCCGCGCCAAGCGCAAGAGCAAGGACGTTCCTATCGTCCACCTCTCCACCGCGCATGCTGCAAAGTTCCCCGACGCGGTGCGACAGGCGTCGGGTTCCGATGCGCCGCTACCCAAGCGTCTTGCCGACCTTTATCAGCGCAAAGAGCGCCTCGACGTGCTGCCTAATGATCTGAACAAGGTCAAAGCCTACGTCGAAGAACGTGCCGGCGTCTGAGGGGCGCGCGGTGTCCGTCGAAGTCACGCGCCTGCCCAATGGTCTGACGGTAGCCACCGACAGCATGCCGGGCCTGGAAACGACCACCGTCGGCGTGTGGGTAAGTGCCGGCACGCGCTATGAGGCGCCCACGCTGAACGGTGCGGCGCACATGCTTGAGCACATGGCCTTCAAGGGCACGAAACGACGGACCGCGCGCGGGATTGCCGAAGCCATCGAGGACGTCGGCGGCCACTTGGACGCTTATACTTCGCGCGAGCAGACGGCCTATGTCGCGCGCGTGCTCAAGAACGACGTGCCGCTCGCCATCGATATCCTGGGCGACATCCTGCAGAATTCGGTGTTCGACGAGGATGAACTCGCCCGCGAGCGCGCGGTGGTCTTGCAGGAGATCGGCGAGGTCAACGACACGCCGGACGACATCATCTTCGATCACCTGCAGGCGGTCGCGTTCCCGCAGCAGGCGATGGGCCGCACCATTCTGGGACCGCCGGAACGCGTCTCGGCGTTCTCGCGCGACGACCTTCTGGCGTACATGAATGCGCACTACTACGGCTCGCGCATGGTCGTTGCCGCCGCCGGAGCGGTGAACCACCAGGAATTCGTCAAGCTCGTCGGCGATCATTTCGGCTCCCTGCGCGCGGGCAAGGGGGAGGGGCGCGATGGCGCCACCTACGTTGGCGGCGACGCGCGCGAGCGGCGCGAACTCGAGCAGGCCCACCTAGTCATGGCGTTCTCGTCCGTGCCCTACGGCGATCCGGACTACTACGCGACCCAGGTGTTCTCCACGATCCTGGGCGGCGGCATGTCATCGCGCCTGTTTCAGGAGGTGCGCGAGAAGCGCGGACTTTGCTACACGATCTTCTCGTTCGCGCACTCGTACCTCGACTCCGGGATGTTCGGGGTCTACTCGGGCACCAGCGGCAAGGATGCGCCCGAGGTTGCCAAGATCATTGCCGATGAAATGGGCGCCATCACCGGCGGCATCGACGAGGCCGAACTCCAGCGAGCCCGCGCCCAGCACAAGGCCGGCATCCTGATGTCGCTGGAAAGCTCCTCGTCGCGCTGCGAGCACTTGGCGCGGCAGTTGCTGATCTATGGCCGCCCGATGTCTGCATCCGAAGTGATCGCCAAGGTCGATGCAGTCGATGCAGATGCCATTGCCCGCGTGGCACAACGCGTGGTTTCCTCGAAGTTGTCGGTGGCGGCGCTGGGCCTGATCGGCAAGCTCGAGGGCTACGACCGGCTCTCCATCCGCTTCCACTAGAACCGGACGGAACAAGGTCGGCGATGTTTCCAATCCTCGACCGCATCACGCGCCCGCCCCTGTGGCGGCGCTACGACGGCGAAGGGGTCTTCCTGCGCCCGCCGGAATCGCGCGACTGGCTGCCATGGGCTGAACTGCGCGCCGAATCGCGCGCCTTCCTCGAACCATGGGAGCCGACCTGGCCCAAGGACGCCCTCGTCCGCGACGCGTTTCGCCGCCGCATTGCGCGCTACACGCGCGACGCGCGCGACGACGAAGGGTACGCCTTCCTCCTGTTCCGCAAGTCGGACGAGCAGTTACTGGGCGGCATCAATCTGTCCAACGTTACGCGCGGCATTCGCCAGTCTTGCTCGGTCGGCTACTGGATCGGTCAGCGGCACACGCGCAAGGGCCACATGACCGACGGGGTGCGCGTCACCGTCACGTTCGCCTTCGACCAGCTTCGCTTGCATCGCGTCGAAGCGGGTTGCGTGCCGAACAACTTGGCCAGCCAGGGCGTGCTGCGCAAAGTCGGTTTCCAGGAAGAGGGCGTCGCGCGCAAGTACCTGAACATCAACGGGCGCTGGCACGACCATCTCCTGTTCGCGCTACTGGGGAGCGACCCGCGGCCCTAGCTGCCATTTTCGTAGCCCGCATCGAGCGCGGTCACAGCGTTGACACGTTCCGCGCGCTAATCCGGCGATACTCTTGCTTCGTGAGGGCGCCAGGAATGAGCGTCCTCTGCTTTCCAGCTCGCGATTCCGACAACGCAGACCCGCGGAGTGCGGAGTCTGTTTGATTTGGCTTGCGCCTCCGCTGCGGACGCAATGCAGTTCCGGATGCGCGGTCGCACCGGCTGGCAATCGCGCCTCCGGTGACAACGATGCGAGATACAGGGAGTACGCACATGATCAAGCACGTCGCAACATCCGCCGTCGTCGCCCTCACGCTGCTGGCCGCGCCGGGCCTCGCACTCGCCGCCGATGCCACCGGCACCGTTCGCAGTTGGAACGAGCAGAGCCGTCAGCTCATTCTCGACAACGGCCAGACTTACGTTCTCCAGGCGAACATGCCGGCAGGCCAGCAACTCGCCCCAGGCCTGCGCGTTACGTTGACGTTTGACATGCAGGGCAATCAGAACATGGTTACACGCATCGTGCCGGCTGCCGGCGCGACCGCACCGGGAGCGGTCGGCGGCGCGGACCCAGCGCGCGACGCCGTCGAGATGAATCCTGGTGGCGCAGCGCGCTAAACGAGAGACGGAAGAAGGAGGCGTTCCCCGCCTCCTTCTTCTATGCATCCCTCCGCGACGCATAGACGTTGCGCGCACCCGATCCGTCCGGATGACAATTTGCTAATACCTCAGTGGTAGCGTACGGTCGCGCCAGTTCCCCGAAATCGCCGGCATCTGCTCGTCTTTGGATTGGCTGTACCCGCCAGTTCGACGAACTGTGGACGAATCCCGTCCCCAACCCACAGGAGCAAGTATGCAAAACGGCAAAGTGAAATGGTTCAACGCGGGCAAGGGCTTCGGCTTCATCGCGATCGACGGCGCGCAACGCGACGTCTTCGTCCACGTGAACGCGCTCGAGAAGGCCGGACTGCCGACGTTGGCCGAGGGTCAGCTTGTTACGTTCGACATCGCGCCCGGCCGTGACGGTCGTGATTCGGCGGTGAACCTGAAGCTCGCAGAGTAGCGGGCGAAGGGCGGCACGCAGAATCTGCTGCCGCCCGATCGCTGCGCCGCCCGAATCTTGGTGCTGAGTTCTGCCTTGGTCCGCTGACTGCAACGAGGAAGGGTTCTATGCCCAACAATCGTTCTTATTGGCTCGCTGTCGCCGGCCTGGTGACGGTACTCGTGCTGGGTGGGCTCCTCGCCGCGTCGGTCGGCTGAAGCAAACGCCGCATCCGTCAGCGGCCTATGCGTGCCCCGCGGTCGAGGCGAGTGCGGAGATGTCGAGACCGATCTTGCGCATCGCGCGAGTCCATTTGGTCTCGACGTGCGAGCCGAAGAGCAGGTCTTCGTCGGCCGGCACCTGCAGCCATCCGTTCTGTTGAATCTCTGTTTCCAGCTGTCCCGGTCCCCAGCCCGCGTATCCCAGCGCCAACAGGCTGCGGCGCGGACCGTTTCCGCCGGCAATCGCGGCCAGTACATCCACGCTCGCAGTCAGCGCGATCTCCGCATTCACGACTAGCGTATTCTCCTTCACGTAGTCGGCCGAGTGCAGCACGAAGCCGCGTGCCTGCTCGACCGGGCCGCCGACGTGCACGCGAATGTTGTCGTGCGGGCCGGATGGGATGTTCAGCTGTGTCAACAGGTCGTCGAAGGAGATGTGATCTGCCAGCCGGTTGATCACGAGGCCCAGCGCACCGCCGTCCGAGTGGGCGCACATGTAGATGACCGTGCGCTCGAACCGCGGGTCTGACATCGCCGGCATCGCTACCAGGAGTTGTCCGGCGAGGTATCCGTCCAGAATCTGCGGTACTTCGATGCGTGCCATGGAGCCAAATTCTCTAGGAATCGCAACACTGTGAACCTAGCATGGGCCCCCCGAGCTTAGTATTCGTTTCCCGCGACCGATCTGTGACAACTTTGGGAGATGGAGCCATGAGATTCGCCGCGCTG
>CAIVPW010000078.1 GCA_903907895.1 uncultured Alphaproteobacteria bacterium | reverse complement strand
GGCGATGATGCGCTTCCGGCCCATGCGGTTGGCGAGCAGGATCTGACCAATGCAGTTGTTGATCTTGTGCGCGCCGGTGTGGTTCAGCTCGTCGCGCTTGAAATAGACTTTGGCGCCGCCGAGGTGCTTGGTCAGGCGCTCGGCGAAGTACAGCGGGCTCGGGCGACCGATGTAGTAGGTGTTGTAGTACTCGAGCTCCGCCTTGAACTTCGGATCGCTCTTCGCCTTCGTGTACTCGCGCTCCAACTCAAGGATCAGCGGCATCAGCGTCTCGGCGACGAAGCGGCCGCCATAGATGCCGAAATGGCCGCGCTCATCGGGCCCTGTGCGGAACGAATTGGGCAGCGACTTGTTCATTTGCGTTCAGACCTTACGCGCGACTTCGAGGAACGCGCGGATGCGCTCGGGACTCTTGTGGCCCGGGGCATCCTCCACGCCCGACGAGACGTCGACAAAGTGGGCTCCGGTTGCCTTCGCCGCCCCGGCGACGTTCTCCGCCGTGAGGCCGCCCGACAGCAGCCACGGCTTCTTCCACTTGGCGCCCTTCAGCAGGCTCCAATCGAAAGGCGCGCCGTTGCCACCCGGAAGCGCGCCGCTTGTATTGGGTTTGGCGTCGAACAGCAACCAGTCGGCGGCATCCTCAAAGCCCTTGGCGGCGGCCACGTCGTCGGCCGAAGCGATCGGCAGCGCCTTGATGACGTCGCGCCCGGTGCGCGCCTTCACCGTCTCCACGCGCTCCGGATTCTCCTTGCCGTGCAGCTGGATCATGTCGATGCCGACCTGGGCCAGCACGCGCTCCAGCTGCGCATCGGTCGGATCGACAAACACGCCGACCTTGCGCACGCCTTCCGGCACCAGCTGCGCCAGCTTGGCGGCATCGTGATTGGTGACGTAGCGCGGCGACGGCGGAAAGAACATCAGCCCGATCAGCGTCGCGCCGCCGGAAACTGCGCTCTCAACTGCGACGGTGGTGTTCACGCCGCAGATCTTGACCCCGAGCGCCACGGCTAGTGCGCGCGGGCGCGGCGAGCTGCCGCGACCTCCTGGAAGAACGACTGCGCTGCGGCGCGCCGGTCAGGCGCGGCGGTGATGCCGCGGCCAATCACCAGCACATCGGCACCCGCCTTGACGGCCGCGCCCGCCGTGGCGACGCGCTTTTGATCGCCAGCGTCGGCGCCGGCCGCGCGCACGCCCGGTACTACGAGCAGAAAATCGGGTCCAACCTCGGCGCGCAGCAGGCTCACTTCGTTCGGCGAGCACACGACGCCGTCGCAGCCCGCTTCTTGCGCCATCACGGCGATGCGCGCGACCTGCTCGGACACCGGACGGCCGATGCCCATGAGGTCGAGGTCCTTCTCATCCAGGCTGGTCAGCACCGTGACGGCGATGATCTTGGGCGGCTGCGCGACTTCGCGCGCCGCCGCAACGGCAGCCATCAGCATCGCGGGCCCGCCGGTGCCGTGCACTGTGAGCATGTCGACGCCGAGCATGGCGGCAGAGCGGGTCGCGCCGGCGACGGTGTTGGGAATGTCATGCAGCTTCAAATCCAGGAAGATCGGCTGGCCTTCGTCTTTTACCGCGCGCACACCGGCAGGGCCGTGGGCGGTGAAAAACTCAAGCCCGAGCTTCAGCCCGCCCACCAAGCCGCGCACGTCGCGCGCCAAGTGCTTTGCAGCATCCAGGTCGGGCGTGTCCACCGCGCAAAAAATTGGGTTCAGGACGGTCGCGGTCAGCACGGCTAGATCGCCCCCGGCGGACGCGCTGGCGGCGCTATTTGCGTGCCCGGTGCGCTTTGGCTGCGGAACGTTTCGATTTCCCCCTCCAGGTGCTTCACGCGGCGGTGCAGTTGCCGAGCCTGCTTGCGCCAATGGTGCTGGCCGAACCACGTACTGGTGCCGCCGATCACGAGGCCCAGCAGCACGGCCCCCAGGATCAGCACGAATTTGGGCATGACAACGGCATAGCCCAAGAATTCGAGGGTTACGTCGTCCCGGTTGGCCACCGCGAAGAACGCCACGGCCACGGCCAGCGGTACTACCACGAGCCAGAAGACCAGCCGCACGGTTTGCTACTCCCTCTGGGCCGCAACCCCGGTGAGATTCCGGGGCGGGGGTGGCATTTAGCCTTGGGCCTTGGCGGGGGCCTTGGAGTCGGCGTCGTCGTCGCCGTTCAGGCGCACGCGAAGCTCTTTGCCAGTCTTGAAGAAGGGCACGTGCTTTTCGGCAACGTACACCGTCTCGCCGGTGCGGGGGTTGCGCGCCATACGCGACGCCCGCCGCTTCACGGAATAGGCGCCAAAGCCGCGCAACTCAACCCGGTCACCGCGTGCCAGGGCTTTCGAGATCTCGTCAAAGATGGTCGTGACGATGCGCTCGATGTCCCGCTGGTACAGATGAGGGTTGCGCTCCGCCAGGCGCGCGATGAGCTCAGACTTGACCATTGGGGCCTCCCTCGCCTCGCCCCATGGTCCCTCCCCAGGGGGCTAGCGAAGAACCTCAGGTTGCCAGAGGGCCAGTAGACCGTCAACCTTAAGTGTCTCAGAAAGCAGCATTTTTCGAGCGAGCCCAAATACCCCACCGGTCACGTCGAGTACCCTTTCGCGGTCCACCCGGATGAGGGGCAAATCCCGGCTGATCCCGCGGGATTCCGCGAGCCAAGCGCGGGCTTCTTCGATGCCGCCGGTACCATCGATCAGGTTCAGGCTGAAGGCTTGGCGGCCGGTATAGACCCGGCCATCGGACAGCTGCAGGGCGACGACCGGCGACAGGCCGCGGCGGGTGGCGACGAGATCGACGAACCAGCGGAAGGT
>CAIVPW010000077.1 GCA_903907895.1 uncultured Alphaproteobacteria bacterium | reverse complement strand
CCGACCAGTTGGGCCGCCTACGTTCGCACACTGGCATTGTGGAAGGACCTGCAGCCGCTTGCCAAGGGCGACACCCTGACCGAGGGCAACCTGCTGATCGACAACATGAAGCATTTCTACACCGCTGGCGCGCAGCCGAAGCTGCCGCTGCCGGTCGAGGACCAGGAAGAGCTCGAGGCACTCGCTGGCGGGATGATCAACGTGCTCGAGGCTCTTGCCGACGCGCACCTGTTCACCGGCCGCGACCTGCCGAAGCATGCGCAGTTCCTCGCCGACACGCTGGCGCCGGCCTGCACCGACTTCCAGGCCGGTCGCGACGCCTTGGCCCTGGAACGCGTGTATGCAGTCGCCGACCAGTTCACGTCCGAGACCGCGGGCATCGCCGGCGCCATCGTCGTGCTGGCGCCTGACACCGACGGAAGGGCGAAGGCACTGTTCCCGCGCCTGATCGTCACGCGCTACACCGCGGCGCCGGACAAGATCAACCGTGCCATGCCGGCGGCGGAGGCGTGCCGTGGCTTGGTGACGGTGATGAATGAAACCAAGAAGGCCGTCGGCGGCTGAAGCAAGTCCTCCGCTCACGCGGCAAATCCCGGCCGGGGTGGCAACACCGGCCGGGATCTTGTTTATTCAGCGGCGCGCCAGCAGGCCCTCGTAGAGCGCCACATAGCGCAAGGCGGATCGCTCCCAGCCGAAATTGCGCGACATGGCGCGCCCCTGCATCTGCAGCCACGCGTCGCTCCGCGCATACACGGCGACTGCACGCAGCAGGGCGTTCTGCAGCGCGTCGGTGGACTGCGGCGCAAATTGGAATCCTGTGGCGACGCCGTCGGCCAGGGCTGCCTCGTTGGCATCAATGACCGTGTCCGCAAGGCCGCCCACGCGCGCGACGACGGGGACGGTGCCGTAGCGCAGGCCGCAGAGCTGTGTGAGGCCGCATGGCTCGAACCGCGACGGCACGACGATGAAGTCGGAGCCGCCCTGGAAGCGATGCGAAAGCGATTCGTCCCAGCCGGAGCGGAAGGCAACCCGAGTTGGGGCGGCTTTGGCGGCGGCGCTGAAGCCGACGGTGAGCTCCGCATCGCCGCTGCCCAGCACGGCGAGCTGCGCGCCGGCGGCGCGCAAGGCGGGCAGGGCGGTCAGCAGCAGATCCAGGCCCTTTTGGTGTGACAGCCGGCTGATGACGCAGAACAACGGCGCACGCGGCTCGACCGCGAGTCCGAGCGCCTCCTGCAGCACAGCCTTGTTGTGAGCCTTCTTTGCGAGCGAATGAGCGCCGTACATCGCCGGCAGATACCGATCGCGCTCGGGGTTCCACTCGTCGCGGTCGATGCCGTTCAGGATGCCGTCGAGCTGGCCCGAGCGGTGGCGCAGCAGGCCGTCAAGGCCCGCTCCGAACTCCGGCGTTTGGATCTCGCGCGCGTAGGTCGGGCTGACGGTCGTGATGTGGTCGGCGTAATGCAGCGCGGCCTTGAGGAACCCGATCTGGCCGTGAAACTCGACGCCTTCGACTGCGAAGGCCGACTCCGGCAGGCGTAGCTTGGCGAGATGCTTGCGGTCGAACAGGCCCTGAAAGGCGAGATTGTGAACCGTAATGATCGTGCGCGGCCGCATTTCTTCGGCAAGCGCGAGGTACGCGGGCGCCAGGCCCGCCTGCCAATCATGCGCGTGCACGATGTCCGGCACCCAGGCGCCGGCGGTGCCGCGACCGATGGCGCTTGCCACCCAACCCAGTGCGGCGAAGCGCAGGTGGTTGTCTTCCCAGTCCACGCTGGCCGAGGGGCCGTAGGGATGGGCGGACTGCTTGGCGTATAGGTGCGGGGCATCGATGGCGAGCACGTCGAGCCCTGTGTCAGTGCGGCCGGCCTCGACCTTGGCGGGGCCACCGAAGAGGTCCGTCAGATTCGAGTGCATCGTGCGGGTGCGGAGGCGGTCGAGCACACCGGGATAAGCCGGCAGCAGCACCTTTACGTCATGCCCCAAAGCCGCGAGCGCACGGGGTAGCGCGCCGACAACGTCGGCCAGCCCCCCCGTCTTTACCAGCGGCTGGGCTTCAGAGGCTGCGAAGAGGATCTTCAAACCGGCTACGACGCGAGCCGGTCGAGCATGGGCTGCGTGATGAGGCAGACGCCCTTTTCGGTGCGGCGGAATCGCTTGGCGTCGTACTCGGCGTCGTAGCCGCAGACGAGGCCTTCGGGGATGTTCACGTGCGCGTCGATGACGACTTTGTTGAGCTTGACGCCACGGCCGATGTGTACGTACGGCAGGGCTACGACTTCATCGAGCTGCGAATACGAATTTACGCGTACGCCGGTGAACAGCAGCGAGCGGTTCACGAGCGCGCCCGAGATGACGCAGCCGCCCGAGACGGACGAACTCACCGCCATGCCGCGGCGGCCTTCGACATTGTGCACGAACTTGGCCGGCGGCGTGATCTCGGCATACGTCCAGATCGGCCACTCGTTATGGTACAGGTCGAGCGACGGCACCACGTCGCACAAGTCGATGTTCGCGTCGAAATAGGCGTCCACGGTGCCGACGTCGCGCCAGTACATCTGCGGCTCGGCGCCCGAGCGCACACAGGACCGGCTGAACCGATGTGCCACGGCGGTGCCGTTGGCAACGATGTACGGAATGATGTCCTTGCCGAAGTCGCGGCTCGAGTCGGGTGTCGCGGCGTCGCGGCGCAACTGCTCGATCAGGAACGACGTCTTGAAGACGTAGATGCCCATGCTGGCGAGGCAGCGGTCGGTGCGCCCCGGAATCGTCGGTGGATCCTGCGGCTTCTCGAGGAAGTGCGTGATTCGGTCGTTGGCGCCGATGCGCATGACGCCGAAGCCGCGCGCCTCGGACTTGGACACCTCGACGCACCCGACCGTGACGTCGGCTTCGGACGAGACATGCTGCTGCAGCATGATCTCGTAGTCCATCTTGTAGATGTGGTCGCCGGCCAGGATGACGAGGTAAGTGGGCTTGTAGCTCTCGATGATATCGATGTTCTGATAAAGCGCGTCGGCGGTCCCGACGTACCAGTCGCCGGCCGTGCGCTGGCTGGCGGGCAGCACGTCGAAGCTCTCGTTGCGTTCGGCGCGCAGGAAGTTCCAGCCGCGATGCATGTGCTGGATCAGGCTATGCCCCATGAACTGGGTGGCGACGCCGATGCGCCGGATGCCGGAGTTGATGGCGTTCGACAGCGCGAAGTCGATGATGCGCGACTTGCCTCCGAAAAAGACCGCCGGCTTGGCGCGCGTCTCCGTCAGCTCCATCAATCGCGTGCCACGGCCACCGGCCAGCACAAACGCCATAGCCTGGCGTGCCAAGCCGTGCATCATCTTTGGGTCGCGTTCCGCCATGTCCTCCCCGCCGCCGCCTGCCACGCGGCCTCCGCCTCCATCCTAGCTGCTCGTTGCGCCGTTGCAACGGAGGGCCCGCCGGCACCAGGAGGGACGGTCGGTTCGCAATTTCCTCCGGTACCCCCTAGACTCGGCCCTCATGAGCGAGCCGCGCCTGAAGACCGAGCTGTGGGTGCAGGCGCAGGTCCGCCTCTGCGACCTCGGCCTCCTGCCGATCGCCGTGCGCCGGCGTGGCGACGCAGACGCTGGCGCCGTCCTCCTGCGCTTGGTGCGGGAGAGGAACCGATCCCTGCTGCTGAAGCGCGTCACCACGGCGGGCGGCGCTCTGGGCTGGATGGTCGTCGCCGGAACGGCGGAGGTCGATGACGAGACCGCTGAGGCCTATATCGCGCGCGAGGTGCGCCGCGACGACGACATGTGGGTGCTCGAGGTCGAGGACCCGCGGGGGCTTTACCAGCCGGACGGACCGCGAGTGACCTGAGAGAAGGCCGGCGGCCCCTTGGCGAGCCGCCGGCACGCTTCTACTGCACGTCGAGAACGACGAGACGGGCGCCCTTGGCATGGGCGTTGGTCGTCGTGGCGATGCGCTTGCCGTCGGCCGAGGTCGCCACGGCGAAGAACTGCGCATCGACGTCGGCGTTCGGCAGTTCGATGATGCCGCCCGCGCCTTCGGTGGTGTCGAGCTGGCCCGTGGGCGTCAGCACGAACGCGGCAGCGACGCCGCCAAAGCGGCCGACGTGCACGGTGCGGTCATCGGGCAGCGCGACCACGGCGCGGCCGCGCTCCTCGTTGGTCGCCTTGCCCTTGCCCTCGCTCTGTATGGCGACCGTGCCCTTGTTGCCCCACGTGGTGTCGAGCGCGGTGCCCTTGACGCGGAAGCTGACGACATCCGGCTGCACCGAGGGGACATAGCCCATGGTGGAGGTGCCGTTGACGGCGGTGGCCTGACCGTAGCCGGTGGTGACGTAGCTGCCGTCCTTCAGGCGGGCGACGCCGTAGGTCTCGGCAAAGCCGCCATCGGCCAGGAATGGATTGAAGACCGCGACGCCGGGGCGCGCCGTCACGCCCGCGGCGCCGGCGGCGGTGGCGGGCGTCACGAAGTTGCCGAAGTTGGTGTCGAGCGCGCCGGCCGGGGTAAGGCGGAACAGGGAGACGTGGTTGCCGCCGTTGGCGATGCCCGTGTAGCCCGACGCCAGGATGGCGCCGTCCGCCTCGACGAGGCCGCGACGGGCGTTGTCGCTCAGCACGCCGGCGGAGTGGAACAGGAACGGCTTGCCGCCGTTGAACGTCGCGTCCGGGTTGCCGTTGGCGCCGTTGAGGCGCACGACGTAGCGGTCGGTGTCCGTGCGGCCGCTGCCCTGGGCAGCGGAGCCGAGGCCGAATACGACGAGGCGTTCGCCGCCGCCGCTGCGGTCGACCTGTAGATCCCAGGCTGTGTCGGCCGGGCGGTTGGCGCCAGTGAATAGCGCGTTGTCCTTGTTGGGCCAACCGAACGTCACCTCAACCTTGCCTTCGGCGTCGCCCCAGGCCGGGCCCATCTTGCGAACCCCGGCGCTATCGAAGCGCAGCAGGTAGACCGACGTACCGCCATCGGCATCCACTGCATTCACCGCGACGACGACGTCGCCGTTGGCCATGGCCGCTACGCCGAGCGACTGCTCATTGCGCCCGAGCATCAGATCGACTTCCGCAAAGCCGGCCTTGCCGAACGTGGCGTCGGGCGTGCCATCGGCGTTGAAGCGCGCGACGACCGTGCGGGTGTCGGTTTCGGTGCCGGCGTGGCCGGAGACGACGATCTTACCGTTGCTGGTGAAGGCGACGCCGCGCAGATCATTGGCCTTGTCGGTGACGACGTTGACGACCGGCTTGATGGTTGCCGCAACGGCGGGTGCTGCAAGCACGGCAGCGACCGCGGTGGCGGCGAGCAACGTACGGATGCGCATGGATGCTCCTTTAGCTTGAGACAGGTTGGATCCGAATCGGTCTGCCGCAGCAGTAGCGGCAGACCGGGGGGGAGGACGCCCGTGGCGTAGCGGGAGGGAGACCGCTCAGCCCTTTGGCAGCGTCAACACGAGAACGCCGAGCCTGTTGCCCGCTGCTTGCAGAACCTCGGCGAGTTCCTGCAGGGCGACTACTGCTGCTTCGGCCTCGGCGCGCGCGGGGCTGCCGGGGGGCGAAGCGAGAATGCGGTCGTAGGGCGCGTCGAGCGCAGCCACCGCACGCTCGGCGTGGTTGAGCGTGGCGATGACGCGGTTGTTGAGGTCGGCGTCGATGCCGGCGAGCAGCGCGTCGAAGCCAGCGCCTTCGGCGCCGTTGGCACTGCCGAAGTACACGTTGCGGATGCCGCGCACGGCAAATACGAGATCGGCATTCGTCGTGTCGCTGAAGCGCGACTGCTCGTACTCCGCCTCGTCACCCACGAGGGACCAGCGCATGCGCTTGGCTGCAAGCTCGTAGCCCGCCAGCACGACGATGCCGTGGAAGATGTGACCGATGGCGTTGCGCTGGTCCATCGCCGCCAGGTTGGAGCGGAAGTTCTCACGCTCGGGGTCCCACGCAGTGACCAGGCTGGCGAGATCGTGCACCAACAGATCGGTGGCGAGTGTGAGCGCGTTGCGGCGGCGGTCGTTGTTGCGCTGGCCGCGGACGAAGTCGGTGGCGGGCCGTGCGCCAGGGCCGGTCGCGCTCGCGTCCTCGCCCCACAGCAGGAACTCAATGGCGTGCCAGCCGGTGGTGACGTTCTCGTCGCCGCCGACAAAATTGCGGCCGACGAGGTTGCCAAGGTCGATCTCGATCGTCGTGTTGTTGATCAGGCCTGCCGTGGGCTTGCCACGGACGTAGTCGAGGTACGCGGCGTTGAGGGGCCAGGCGTTGATGCGGCGGCCGAGTGCCTCATCCACCGGTCCGCCGTAGAAGCGAAACGCTTCGGTCTGCAGGTAGGCCGGGCGCGCGTTGATCCAGGCCAGGCGTGCCTCGGCGAGGGTGTTCTCATCGGGATTGGCGAGGAGCGCAGAGACCGCTCCCTGCAACTGCACAGCATCGGCGTGGGCGGCCGCATAGCTCTCGCGAACCAGATTGCTGTAGGCGGCAACCTGCTTCGAGGCGTCGTACTGGTAGGCGTTGGGATCGGTGCTGCGCAGGCGATAGTCGGCGACCGTAACCGCGCCGCCTTCGCCACCCTCACCTTCGCCGCCTTCACCCTCGTCCTGGGCGAACTGAAGGCCGGGGAAGGGCACGACGGCGACGGGGCGGCCCGCATTCGCTGCCAGGGCGGGGGTGGCAGCGGCACTGCCCAACACCGCGATACTGAGGCCGAACCAGATCCGCTTCTTGCGTTCCATAGAACCCCCGAGAAACCCCGGATCGCCCCATTCCTGCGGGCATTCCGGTTGCCGCTACGCCGGCACTCTGCTACTGCGATTGCGAGTCGTTTGCAACGATATTGAGAATTATTCGCAGGAGTCAACAATGATCCTCTGCATCGCGCAGATTCTGGATGCCGCCGGGCTGGCAGCCGTGCGCCAACGACTTGCGGCCGAGCGGTTTGTCGATGGGGCCGCCACCGCCGGCTGGTCGGCTCGATTGGTAAAGGCGACCCAGCACATCGCCGATACGCCCGGCGCACAGGCGCTGCAGGCAGGGGTCGTGGAGGCGCTGAAGGCGAACACGGTGTTTGCCAACGCCGTGCTGCCGTATCGCATCGCGCGGCCCAACTTCCTGCGCTACGGCACCGGCATGTCGTATGGGACGCACGTCGACAACGCGCTCATGGGGGTTGGCGAGGAGCGCATGCGCACCGATGTGGCGGTGACGTTGTTCCTCAGTGCACCGGGTGACTACGACGGTGGCGAGCTGGTGATCGAAACGGCGGGGGGCGAGGACTCATTCAAGCTCGAGGCCGGCTCGGCCGTCGCCTATCCCGCCAACACCCTGCATCGTGTGAACGAGGTGACACGCGGCACGCGCGACGTGGCGGTGACCTGGGTGCAGAGTTTCGTGCGCAACGCGGAGCAGCGCGAAGTGTTGTTCGATATCGAGCGCGTGCGGCGGACGATGTTCGATCGCGACGGCAAGACGCCGGAATTCGACCTGCTCCACAAGACGGCCTCGAACCTGCGCCGCATGTGGGCCGACGTTTAGGTCAGTCGCACTTCTGGAAGTTGGAGGCGCGGCAAGCCGCGGTCATCTCCTTGGCCGTCTCCAACTGCGGGAAGGTGAGCTTGCCGGCGACGCGGTCGCGATCCTCGGTGCGCCCTGGAGCTTCGTCGGCCGCCAGCGCAAACCACATGTACGCCTTGAACAGGTCCGCCTCGACGCCTTGACCGGCCTCGTACATGGCACCCATCAGGGTGTGCGCGTGCGCTTCGCCTTGTGCTGCTGCAAGCCGGTACCACTTCACTGCTTCGTTCGCATTGCGCGTCACGCCGCGGCCAAAGGCGTACATCATGCCAAGGCTGATCTGCGCCTGCGGGTGCCCTTGCTCCGCGGCAACGCGGTAGAGGCGCGCGGCCGTCGACAGCTCGTTGCGGTCGTAGGCGTTCGCGGCGTCTTCATAAGGACCGGCGACGGCGGAGGAGGCGGCGAACAGTGCGGCGGCGAAAAGGATGAACGTGCGCATGGGCGCAGTTTAGCGCGAAGGGCGGGTCGCCACCCAGATAGTATGACGTGCCCCTTTGGTGCCGTGGGCGTGCACGCCATGTTCGGCGACGCCGAAGCCAATCTGGCGCAGGCGGCGCGTAAAGGCTGGATCGCTGGTCGCCGACCACACCGTCAAGGTGCCGCCGGGCCGCAAGGCCGAAAAACTCTGCGCCAGCCCGGTGGTACCATAGAGGCCGTCGTTGCTGCCGTGCAGGCCCTCGGGACCGTTGTCCACGTCGAGCAAGATGGCGTCGTAGGCGCTGCGCGCCTCGGCGATCACGTCGGCCACATCGCCCACGCGCACGGTGACGCGGGGATCGGCCAAGGCGTTGCTGGACAGCGCGGCAATGGGACCGCGATTCCATTCGACCACCGCCGGAACCAATTCCGCCACCACGACGGTTGCAGTCGAAGGCAGCAGGTTGAGCGCCGCGCGCAGCGTAAAGCCCATGCCCAGGCCGGAGACCAGTACCCGCGCCGTCCGGCGCGCGGTCAGCCCGGCGCAGCCGAGTTCGGCCATCGCGCGCTCGGATCCACTGGCGCGGCTGTTCATCAGCTGGTTGTGGTTGCCGAGGCGAATGGAGAACTCGTCGCCCCGCTGCGACAGGCGCAGGCGCTCGCCACTGCCCGGCACCAGCACTTCCTCCAGTACTGTCCAGGGACGGACCGGCATCAGGACGCTCCGACGATGGCTTGCAGGAAGGTCTCGCCGTAGCGGGCCAACTTGGCGCTGCCAACGCCGTGGATGGCGCGCATCTGATCCAGCGACTTCGGCCGGCGGGCCGCAAGCTCCAGCAACGTGCGATCAGGGAACACGACGTAGGCCGGCACGCCGGCCGCGGTCGCCAGTGTGCGGCGCAGCTCCTTCAGGCGCACGAGCAGCGATGCGTCGGCTGGATCGAGGTCGGGGCTGACGGTCGTCGTGGTGCCCCGTTCGCGCCGCTCGCGACGCGGCGAGGGCAGCGCGCCGGCACGCAATTCGACCTTTGCCTTGCCGCGCAACACTTGCGCTCCAGCCTCGGTGATCGCCCAGCGGCCGAACTCGGCGACTTCCAGCGACACGAGGCCCGCGGCATAGATCTGGCGCAGGATAGAGCGCCACTCCTGGCGCGAGCGGTCGGCGCCGACGCCGAAGGTCGGCAGCTTGTCGTGGCCGTACTGCTTGATGGCGTCGGTAACGGTGCCACGCACGATGTGAACCAGGTGCTCGGTGCCGAAGCGCTCGCCGGTGCGGTACATCGCCGACATCAGCTTTTGTGCATCCACCGTGCCGTCATACAGTGGGGTGCCCTCGCTGCACAGGTCGCAGTTGCCGCAGGGCTCGGTTTGTTCGGCGAAGTAGGCAAGCAGCGTCTGGCGCCGGCAACGCGGCGCTTCGCACAAGGCGAGCAACGCATTGAGGCGCTGGCGTTCGATGCGTTTCTGCTCTGGCCCCGCCTCGCTCTGGTCGATCTGCACCTTGCGCAGGCGCACATCGTCGAGGCCGTAGAACAAGAGCGTGTCGGCAGGCAGGCCATCGCGTCCGGCGCGCCCGATTTCCTGATAGTAGGACTCGATGTTCTTGGGCAGGTCGGCGTGGCAGACGAAGCGCACGTCGGGCTTGTCGATGCCCATGCCGAAGGCGACGGTAGCGACAATGACAATTCCGTCTTCTTTGACGAATAGGTCTTGATTGGCTTCGCGCACCGTTCTGTCGAGGCCGGCATGGTAGGGCAAGGCGCGCACGCCCTGTGCCACGAGCTCTGCAGCGAGATCCTCGGTGCGCGCGCGGGAGCTGCAGTAGACGATGCCGCTGTCGCCGGCGTGGGTGGCGACGAACGCGTGCACGTCCTTGCGCCAGCTGGTGCCCTTGGCGCGCATGGCAAGGCGCAGGTTGGGGCGGTCGAAGCCGCCGATGAACTCCTCCGGCGTTTCCGGGAAGAGACGCGCGGCGATATCGGCACGCGTCGCCGCATCGGCGGTGGCAGTGAACGCCACCACCTGGCGTGCGCCGATGGCATCGCGCAGCGTGCCGAGTGCCAGGTATTCCGGGCGGAAGTCATGGCCCCACTGCGATACGCAGTGTGCCTCGTCGATCGCGACGGTGGCACAGTGCGAATCGCGCAGCAGGGCAATGGTGTCGTGGCGCGCAAGGCGTTCGGGCGCGGCGTAGAGAAGGCGCAACCGGCCGGCGCGCATCGCTTCCACGATGCGGCGATACTCCTCCGGTTCGGTATTCGAATTCAGGGTAGCGGCCTCGACGCCGAGCGCGCGCATCTGGCTGACCTGATCGCGCATCAAGGCCAGCAGCGGGGAGACGACGACGGTAAGCTGTTGTGCCGCGACGGCGGGTAGCTGATAGCACAGCGACTTGCCGCTGCCCGTCGGCATCACAGCCAGAACGTCGGCGCCGCCAAGCACAGCGGCGATGATCGCCTCCTGGCCGGGCCGGAAATCCTGAAAGCCGAACACGTCGCGCAGCACGGCCCGCGCCTGCGCCATCTCGTCTGTCATTGCGCCCCCGCTGGCAGTGTCCGTCACGGCGGACGGCGGCACAAGCTCAGCTCAGAACGTGAGCGGGGCCGTTCACCGCCAGCGAAACCCGCGCCCCCACCTTTGGCGCGCCGCCGACGGCGCAGCGGACCTGCACGCGAGTACCGGCGACGTCCACGGTCACGACGCAACTATGACCGATGAACTCGAGGTCAAGGACGTGACCCTGGGCCGAGCAGTCGGCCGCGCTGCCGCCCACCATGGTGACTTGCTCCGGCCGCAGCATGATGGACGCCGGTCCAAGGCGCGTGGAATCGTCCACCGGCAGACTGCCGAGCACACTGGTGGACCAGCCGTCTCCACTCAGCTGCGCCGCCAAGATGATGGCGTCGCCGAGAAAGGTCGCCGTAATGGGGTCGCGTGGACGCAGGTAGAGGTCCACCGGCGGGCCACTCTGCGCGATACGACCGTCGCGCATGACGGCGATCTGGTCGGAGAACGATAGCGCCTCGGCCTGGTCGTGGGTGACGAGCAGGGCGGTGACCCCGGCCGCATCCAACAGTTCGGTGGTCGCCTTGCGGGTCGCGGCGCGCAGGCCGGTATCGAGCGCGGAGAACGGCTCATCGAGCAGGATCAGCTTTGGACGCTGGGCCAGAGCGCGGGCGATGCCGACGCGTTGCTGCTGGCCGCCCGACAGCTCGTGCGGATAGCGCGCCAGCATGGCACGGTCGAGCACGACCATCTCGGCCAGCTCCTGCACCCGTCGTTCGCGCACATCCGCAGGCTCGTGGGCGATGCCGAAGGCAATGTTGGCGGCAACCGACAGGTGCGGGAACAGGGCGCCGTCCTGGGGCAGGTAGCCGACCTGGCGCTTGTGCGCCGGCACAAAGGTGCCGTTGCCGTCGGCAAGCGGTGCGCCACTCAGCAGGAGGCTGCCGGCGTCGGGCGCCTCGAAGCCGGCGATCAGGCGCAAGAGCGTTGTCTTGCCGGAGCCGGACGGGCCGACGATGGCAGTATGGCAGCCCGCAGGGACGCTGAGGCTGACGTCGTTCACCGCGCGTACTGAGCCGTACGACTTGGAGATGTTGCGGAGTTCCAGGGTGGTCATCGGCCGGCTGCTCGCCGGGACTGGTGATACAGCACCCAGGTCAATGGGAGCGAGAGCGCAATCATCATGAAGGCGAAGGGCGCGGCCCGCACGTATTCGATTTCTGTCGTCAGCGACCAGAAGGTCGTGGCCAGGGTGCGCGTGCCGGTAGGTGCCAGGATCAGCGTCGCGGTGAGCTCGGTGGTGACCGCCAGGAAGACCATGGCCGCGCCCGCCGCGGCGCCGGGCGCGGCGAGCCGCATGGTGACTTCGGTAAGCGCGCGGAAGGGGCTGCGGCCGAGGCTTTGGGCGACGTTCTCCAATTCGGGCGGCGCCTGGGCGATGCTGGCGCGCAGCGCGATGAGCGCGCGGGGCAGGAACAGGATGACGTACGCGAGCAGGACGGTGAACGCGGTCTGGTACAGCGGCCGCGCCACGCGGATGGTGACAGTCACCAGCGCGAGGGCGACGACGATGCCAGGCAGCGCGCCGCTGATATAGTTGCTTGCCTCGATGATCCGGACCTTTGCGCCGCGTCCGCGCACCGACAGCCACGCGACCGGCATCGCGGCCATCGTCGTCAGGATCGCGCCGGCGGCAGCGAGCGCAAGAGTCTGCCCGAGAACCGGAAGGATGGCGTCAAGGTCCCACACCTCGGCGCCGCCGAGCATGAGCCAGCGGGCAAGGGTCATCAGCGGAACGCCGAGCGACAGAATCGCAACCGCAAGCACCACCAATACTGCGGCGCCCTTCGCCAGCGGTGGCAGCCGCAGGCGGGCGGCCTGCCGAGCACTGCCGGAGCCCAGGCGGGCGTAGCGCCCGCCGCCGCGTGCCGACACTTCGAGCATCAGCAGCAGCAAGCACAGCAGCACGAGGACGCCGGCCATCATGTTGGCGGCGGGAGCGCTGAAGATCGATTGGAACTGATCGAAGATCGCGGTGGTGAACGTGTCGAAGCGCACCAGCGCGAACAGCCCGTACTCGGCCAGCATGTGCAGCCCGATGATCAATGCGCCGCCCAGCACCGGTAGCCGCAGCTGCGGCAGCACGACGCGGCGCAGCACCTGCATCGGCCGCAGGCCCAGCGACGCGGCAACGTCTTCCTGCGCCGGATCCAGCCGGCGCAGCGCGGCGGCGACCGGCAGATAGACGAACGGGAAGTAGGCGAGCACCGACACCATCACGGCGGCAACGAGTCCATGGAACGACGGCAACGCCGTGACCCATGCATAGCCATGAACAAAGGCTGGAACGGCGAGCGGCGCTGCCGCGAGCGCGGACCACAGCGTGTGGCCGGGGAGATCGGTGCGTTCGGTAAGCCAGGCGAGCGACACGCCGACCAGCACGCTCGCCGGCACCGCCATCGACACGAGCATCGCCGTGTTGAGGAGCAGCTCGCCGACACGGGGGCGCACTAGCACGGTCACGATTTCGCTCCACCCGATCTGGACGGCGACCCACAGTACGAAACCAAGCGGCAGCAGCATCGCGCCGGTGACGACGATGGCCGCCAGCAGCAGCCACCGCGGCGCCGCACGCAGGCTTGCAGAATGACGTGCGCCCGGCGGCAGGGGGATGGTCCCGCCGCCGGGCGTTGCAATTACGCCCATGGCTATCGGATTTGGGTCACGCGATCAGATGAGGCCCGCGGCCAGCATCATCTCGGTCACCTTCTTGGAGGCAAGCTTGGCCGGATCGAGTTTTGGTGCCTGCAGCGTGTTGAGCGGCACCAGCGCCGGATGCGAAGGCGCGCCGGTGGCGACGGCATACTCGAGCGCCGACTTGGTCATAATGTCCTGGCCGGTCTTGCTCAGAGTCCATTTCACGAAGGCCTGCGCCTCCTGCTGATTCTTGCTGGACGCCAGTACGCCGCCGCCCGAGACCGAGACGAATGCGCCGGGATCGCCGTTCTTGAAGTAGTGCAGGGCGACGTTCTTGCTGCCCTCGCCGGTGCGCGCCTGATCCTGCGCGTAATAGTAGTGATAGATGATGCCGCCATCGAACTCGCCGGCATTGACCGCGCGCATGACGGCAGCGTTGCCGCCCAACTTGGTGGCGTTCGCCTTCATGCCGTTGAGCCAGGCGGCCGTCGCGGCCTCGCCCTTGAGTTCGAGCAGCGCAGCGACGATGGCCTGGAAGTCGGCGCCGGTGTGCGCGGCAGCCCAACGTCCCTTCCACGCCGCGTCGGCCAGATCGAGCATCGACTTCGGCAGCTTGTCGGCCGGCACCTTCGCCTTGTTGTAGACGAACACGGTGGTGCGTGCGGCGATACCGACCCAGCGGCCCGTACCGGCACGGAATTCGGCCGGCACCAACGCAAGGGTGGCGGCGTCGATCGTCGCGAGCAGGCCGGCGTTGTCCACGAGCGCCATGGCGGGGGAGTTCTCGGTCAGGAACACGTCGGCGGGGGAGTTGCGGCCTTCCTGCACGATGACGTTGCCGAGCTCGAGGTCCGAGCCCTGCCGATAGGTCGCCTTGATGCCGGTCTCCTTGGTGAACGCCTCGATCCAGGCCTTCGTCAGGCTCTCGTGCTGTGCGTTGTAGATGACGATGTCAGCCACCGCCGGAGGCGTCCCCGCCAAGGCCAAGCCAGCCGCGACGGCGCCGGCAACAATCCAGGTACGGAAAAGCATGTGCGTTCAGACCTCTACGTGATTGCAGGGTCGGTTGCCGTCCGGTCCCCAGCCGGCAGCTTCCGACTTGGCGAACCATAGCGGTTCGGCCTATGCGTTTGCAAATCATTATCAACTGGAAGGCGCGGGGTGCCATGTGCGTGCCGTGGGCAGGCGACCTGCTCGGGCGAAGGCTTTGCCGTGCGGCGCTCGCGCTAACCGGCGGCGACGTGCTGCCCGCCATGGCGGCGGTGGCCGAGCGTGAGCGCGCATCTCCTTTGCCCGGAGCGGCTGGTGCGGGCGCTGGAGGCGGGGCAGCGCATTGGTGGGGACAAGCGCGGCCGGCAGTCTGCCGCGCTCAAGGTGATGCACCGCGAGGAATCCCCTACGTGGATGTGCCGTGGACGACCACGCCGATCCGGTCAATCCCCTCGGCCAGGTGCCGGCCGAGGTACTCGCTATGCTGGGCAAGGCGCCTGCCGAGCGAGTACTTGCACGCCGTCTTCGGCGGCCTACACTCCGCGCCGATGAATGCCGAATGGCACAAAGGCTGCTGCCTGCGGCGCAGCGCAACGCAGGAAGAGCGTGTCGCTTGGCACGCCGCGCATCAAAAGGCCTGCGCCTGCCGGGAGGTACCTTCCAGCATTGCCGCGCGCTTGAAGAAACGCGGGGCTAGGACGCGCACCTGACCCGTCCGGAGGTTGTCGCGGACCGGGCGCTCGCGCTCACCCGGGAGACGATTCGCTCCGCGCGCGCCGCGCACGAGCCGGTCGCCACTCTGGCCGCCGGCAT
>CAIVPW010000076.1 GCA_903907895.1 uncultured Alphaproteobacteria bacterium | reverse complement strand
TCGGGCAGCGGCGGGGCGGCCGGAGCCGCGGCGGCGGTGGCAGCGGTAGGCGCGGGGGCGGACTCAACCATGACTGTCGTCTTTCCCTCCCAGGAGCGGCGACCCTCGACATAGTGGCTGGGGTAGGAAAACACAATTCCCGCCCACCCTCGCGACAGACGTGTCCCGGCGGGCTATACGTGGTGCCGGGGAGGGACGGGCCGCAGACTGCGCGGCACCGAGGGGGAAGCGTTGGCGAACAAAGAGATTCTCGAGCGCCAAGTATTTGGCACCGGCGAGGTCATTTTCCGCGTCGGCGAGCCGCCCCGCGTCGCCTATCTGATCCAATCCGGACAGGTGAACATCGTCGTTCCAGTGGACGACAAGGACAAGGTCGTCGGCACCCTGGTGGCCGGAGAGCTGTTCGGCGAGATGGCGCTGGTCGATTCGCAGCCCCGCTCCGCCACCGCCATCGCCCAGCAGCCGACGACTTGCATCGTCATCACCCCCATCGACTTCCAGCGCCGCCTGGAGAAGTCCGACGCGTTCGTCCGCGCCATGGTGCGCCTGTTAACCAGGCGCCTGCGCAAGATGACTGTCTAGGCCAAGCCCCAGCAAAGCCTAAGTTTTCCGCCACTTTTTCCTGATTTGAGAATAATCCGCAGTTGTTCCCGTGGTCATGGCGCAGTATGTAGGGACCGCTGAACGTGAGCGGGGGTGCGTTCGGGCGGTTCCGTTCGCGTCTGTTTGCTTTCACCAACCCTCTTTCAGTTCGCCCCATGCCCTGGGGGCGGAAGCCGGCGCGCACGCATGAGCATGATGGTCAAGTTCTGGGGCGTGCGCGGCAGCATTGCCTGCCCGTCTCAGCAACACCTCAAGTACGGCGGCAACCCGAGTTGCGTCGACGTGCTGCTCGACGACCAGCCCGTCGCCATCCTTGATTGCGGCACCGGCATCCACGGACTGGGCGCGGAATTCCTGCGGCGCGAAATCAAGCACTCGACGATTCTGATGTCCCACACGCATTGGGACCACATCAACGGCTTCCCGTTCTTTGCACCGGTGTTCCGCAAGGATTGCTCGGTGGCCATCTACGCCGGCCACTTGCACGAGCGCGGCGGCATCCAGCAGGTGCTGGCCGACCACCTTGAGCAGCCGCTGTTCCCGGTCCCGCTCGAGCTCATGGGCGCCAAGAAAGACTTCACCGACTTCCAGATCGGTACCGACTTCAACATCGGCAACCAGATTCACGTCAAGACGGCCCGGCTGAACCACCCGGGCGGCGCCACGGCGTATCGCCTGGAGCACAACGGCTCGGCCATCTGTTACGTCACCGACACCGAGCATGTGCCGGGCAAGCCCGACCAGAACATCCTCGCCTTGATCGAGGGCGCCGACCTCGTAATTTACGACTGCACCTATACCGACGCCGAGTATCCGAAGTACGTGGGATGGGGACACTCGACGTGGCAAGAGGGCGTGCGCCTCTGTCAGGCGGCGAACGCCAAACAACTCGCGATCTTCCACCACGACCCGGGTCATGACGACACGTTCATGATCCACCTCGAAGCCGAGGCGCGGCGAGTTTGGAACGGAACGATCGTAGCGCGCGAGCAGATGATCATCGCCGTCGGCTAGCTCCCGCTTCGTCATCAAACGACGCCGGAGCCTACCGGCATTTTCATGGGGGCGCCTGCGAGGGCGCTTTTTGAGCATGTTGGCTTTGGCCTTTGGCCTTCGTTTCGAAGACCTGTACTCGCGCGACGGCGTCGTGCGCATCGATGGCGAATTCCTGCGTTGGCTGGGAGAGGCCGATGCCGCCCTGCGCGACCGCCTCACCATGGCGCGCAACGCGCCGGTGCTCGACCGCAAGGCGCACGCAGACTTGATGCTGGCGATCGCGCCGCACCTCGACGACTTCCTCGCCAAGTTGTTCGGCATCGAAGCGGAAGCTCGCGCGCTCGCCGCGCAAATCCATGAGCTCGCACCGCTGTACGCCTGCAAGCGCCTGTTCGTGCAGCGCCGGGCCGTGAAGAAATATGCGGACACGTCCGCGCTCAATGGCGACGCGCTTGCGCGCGCGCTGTCACCGCGCCTGGGGTTCAAGATCGCCGGTGGCGAAGACGAACTCGCCTTTGCACGCGCGGTCTCCGAGTGGGAGAAGGACGAGGCAGCGAACGCCGAATCCCTCGACCTTGCCGCGCAATACGCCGCGTGGGCGACGCTGTCGGAGGACGGCAAGCACAAGCACGCGGCCGGCATCCTGTTCCGCGTGCCGAACAAGATCGAACCCGAGAGCCTGCTGCCGCTCGAGTCGCATCGTCTTGAAAAGACGAACGTGCAGGCGTGGGTGCTGGGCGAGCATCACCTGCGCCGTCGCGAGGGCTTTGCGCTCACGGACGCGGGCCATGATCTCACCAAGGCGCTTGACCAAGCGCACTACTGCATCTTCTGCCACAACCAGGGCAAGGACTCGTGCTCGCGCGGCATGCGCGAAAAGCCGGCCGCCGGGCAGACGGTGGGTGCGTTCAAGAAGAGTCACTTCGGCGTCACGCTGAACGGCTGTCCGCTCGAGGAGAAGATCTCCGAGATGCACACGGCGAAGACCGAAGGGTTCTCGCTGTCGGCGCTCGCCATCGTCACCATCGACAACCCGATGGCGGCGGGCACCGGCCACCGCATCTGCAACGACTGCATGAAGGCGTGCATCTACCAACGCCAGGATCCGGTCGACATCCCGCAGGTCGAGACGCGCGCGTTGAAGGACGTGCTGGCGCTGCCCTGGGGCTTCGAAATCTATTCTCTGCTGACGCGCTGGACGCCGCTCGACCTGCACCGGCCCTACCCGAAGGCGCCGACAGGCAAGAAGGTGCTGGTCGCCGGCATGGGCCCCGCCGGCTTCACGCTGGCGCACCACTTGATGAACGACGGCCACACCGTGGTGGGAGTCGACGGCCTCAAGATCGAACCGCTGGCGGCCGAATTGTCGGGCGTGACGCCGCAGGGCAAGCGCGTGCCCTTCCGTCCCGTCCGCGACGTCGAGGAGCTTCGCGAGGAATTGGATGAGCGAGTGATGGCGGGCTTCGGCGGCGTCGCCGAGTACGGCATTACCGTGCGCTGGGACAAGAATTTCCTGAAGCAGATTCGCTTGCTGCTGGAGCGCCGCGCCGAATTCGCGCTGTTCGGAGCCGTACGGTTCGGCGGCACGCTGACCATGGATCAGGCGTTCGAAGAAGGGTTCGACCACGTCGCCCTCGCGATGGGTGCGGGCCGTCCGACCATCCTGCCGCTGCCGAACGGTTTGGCGCGCGGCGTGCGCGCCGCGTCGGATTTCCTGATGGCGCTGCAGCTGACGGGGGCGGCGCGCGCGGACACCATCGCCAACATGCAGTTGCGCCTGCCGGTGGTCGTCATCGGCGGTGGCCTGACGGCAGTGGACACGGCAACCGAGTCGCTCGCGTACTATCCGGTGCAGGTCGAGAAGTTCTTGGCGCGCTACGAAGCGCTGATCGCCGACCGCGGCGAGACGGCCGTGCGCGCCAAGTGGGACGCGGAAGAGGCGGAGATCGCCGACGAGTTCCTCACCCACGCGCGCGCCATCCGCGCCGAGCGGGCGGCCGCTGCCCGCGACAAGCGCGAACCGCGCGTGCGCGAGCTGCTGCAGTCGTGGGGGGGCGTGACGCTCGCGTATCGCAAGCGCCTGATCGATTCGCCCAGCTACACGCTGAACCACGAAGAAGTAGCCAAGGCGCTGGAAGAGGGCATCTTTTTCGCCGAGAACCTGTCGCCTGTGTCCGTCGAGGTGGACAAGTACGGCCACTGCCAGACCATCTCGCTGTCGCGCCAGCTGCAGAGCGAGGCCGGCGACGGCAAGACGATCACCTCGGAGACGGTCGAGGTCCTGCGCGCGCGCAGCATCCTGATCGCTGCGGGCACGCAGCCGAACACGGTCCTCGCCCGCGAGGACGAACATGCGGTGGCGATCGACGGCCGCTATTTCCGGGCGGTCGACGAGACGGGGCGGCCGGTATCGCCGGAGCGCTCGCGCAAACCGACGGCGTCGCGCGTGCTGGCGAACGTCCGCAGCGACGGCCGCGCCATCAGTTTCTTTGGCGATCTGCATCCGTCGTACGCGGGCAATGTCGTCAGCGCCATGGCCAGCGCCAAGCAGGGCTATCCCGTGGTCTCGGCGATGCTGGCGCGTCAGGCGCCGGCGAGCGCGGAGTCACGCGACGCGTTCTTTGGCCGCATGAACGACGCCTGGCGCGCGACGGTGCATGAGGTCATCCGCCTGACGTCCAACATCATCGAAGTGGTGGTGCGGGCACCGGCGGCGGCGAAGGCGTTCAATCCGGGGCAGTTCTACCGGCTGCAGAACTTCGAGACGTTGGCGCCGAAGGCAAACGGCACGACACTCGCCATGGAAGGCTTGGCACTCACCGGCGCGTGGGTCGATCCGGCCAGGGGACTGGTCAGCCTCATCGTGCTCGAGATGGGCGGCTCGTCGGACCTGTGCGCCGTCCTGAAGCCGGGCGAGCCCATCGTGCTGATGGGCCCTACGGGCGAACCGACGACGATTGCGTCCGGCGAAACCGTTCTGCTCGCGGGGGGGGGCCTCGGTAACGCGGTACTGTTCTCGATCGGGCGCGCGTTCCGTGCCGCGGGGTCGCGCGTGCTGTACTTCGCCGGCTACCGCAATCCGCAGGACCGCTACCACGTCGAGGACATCGAGGCCGCCGCCGACACCATCATCTGGTGCGTGGACCACGGCGCGGGCTTCAAGCCGGGCCGGGCGGGCGACTTCTCGTTCGTCGGCAACATCGTGCAGGGCATGGTGGCCTATGCCGAGGGCAAGCTCGGCAAGGCGCCGATCGCGCTACAGGACGTAGAACGCATCATCACCATCGGGTCGGACCGCATGATGGCGGCCGTGGGCATGGCCCGGCATGGGGTGCTGAAGCCCTTCCTGAAGGAGAGCCACGTCGCCATCGCCAGCATCAACTCGCCGATGCAGTGCATGATGAAGGAAATCTGCGCCCAGTGTCTGCAGCCCCACGTGGACCCGGTCACCGGCGAGAAGACGGCAGTATTTTCCTGCTTCAACCAGGACCAGCTGCTGGACCACGTCGAGTTCGGCGCACTGGCGCAACGCCTCCGGCAGAACTCGGTGCAGGAAAAGCTGACAGCACAATGGGTGGACCGCTGCCTCGTGGCGCTCAACCTGCGACCGAAGGTTGCGTGAACTGTCGGCCTCAAGTCGTTGGCCTGTGACTTGCAAACAAGTCCGTAAACCCAGGCAGATGGCGGGAATTTGGTCGCTGCGCTAGGCTAGGTGAATGGCTAATTACAACTTCAGCATGTATAATGTCCTCGTCGTCGAGGATAACCGCTACATGCGGAGCATGATGCGGACGCTGCTGTATGCGATTGGCATCGGCAATGTAGTGACGGTCGCGCACGGTGGCGAAGCCATCGAGTTGCTGCGCAAGGTGAAGGAGTCACCGACGTCGGCCGGCGTCAGCTCCATCGACATCGTCTTCTCGAATTGGCAGATGGAGCCGGTGGACGGCACCATGCTGCTGAAGTGGGTGCGGCGTCACAAAGAGTCACCCGACCGCTTCGTGCCGTTCATCATCGTGTCCGGTTACGCAGACTACCAGCGTGTCAGCGTGTGCCGCGACCTCGGCGTCACCGAGTTTCTTGCGAAGCCGTATTCCGTGGACAGCTTGCTTGGCCGGCTCACATCACTGGTGGAGCGGCCGCGCCAGTTCGTGCTCACCGAGGGCTACTTTGGACCCGACCGCCGCCGCAAGCCGTCGCCCGTGAAAATGGAACGCCGCGTGATGACCGACGCGGAAATGGAAATCATCTATGACGACCGGTGACGGCGAAGCAGACAAATCAATCGACAAGGTCGATGGCCCCACTCCCGCGGGACAGCGGCGCATCAAGGTGCGTCTCTTTCGCCTTCGCAACAAGTTGAAGGAGAAGGCGGGCGTTGGCCGCGCCAGCGCGAGCGACACCACCGTCGCAACCGAGGCGCTCGATCGCGCCTTGGCGGAAATGAAGAAGTCGCAGGAAGACTATCCGGACTGGGTGAAGCAGACGCTCAACGAGCTGGTCGACGACCTGAAGGCCGCGGGCGAAAAGAACGAGGTCAGCCGCCAGAAGCACTTCAAGCACATTGGTGCCCTCGCGCATGAATTGAAGGGCCAGGGTGGTACGTTCGGCTATCCGCTGATCTCGGTCTTCGGCAAGTCGCTCAACGAGTTCACCGAAAAGGAAGTCGGCTACGTTACCGACGACCATTTGGAGATCGTCAAGGCGCACATCGACGTGATGCGCGCCGTCATCAAGGACCGTATTTCGGGCGACGGCGGCAACATCGGCCGCGAGCTTTTGATGGTGCTGGAGCGCGCCATCAAGAAGTACGGCGCACCCGCCATGACCAAGCGTTAGCCATGGGCAAGCGGCTCGTCGTCGGCATAAGTGGCGCGTCGGGCATCGTCTACGGCATCCGCACGCTGGAAGTGCTGCGCGATCTCGGCCACGAGACCCACTTGGTGATGTCGCGCTCGGCCGAAACCACGCTTGCCATCGAGACCAAGCGCAAGGTCGCTGAAGTGCATGCGCTCGCGAGCGCAGTGCACGCCGTCACCGACGTCGCCGCCGCGCTGTCGTCAGGCTCGTTTGCGACCGACGGAATGGTCGTGGCGCCGTGTTCTATCCGCAGCCTGTCGGAGATCGCGACCGGCGTGACGTCGAGTCTTTTGACGCGAGCGGCCGACGTTACGCTCAAGGAGCGTCGGCGCCTGGTGCTGATGGTGCGCGAGACGCCGCTGCACACCGGGCACCTCCGCACCATGGTGCAGGCATCGGAGCTTGGCGCGGTGATCTTCCCGCCGGTACCGGCTTTCTATGGCTGGCCGGAGTCGGTGAACGAACTCGTCGATCAGACCGTAGGCCGGGTACTCGACCTGTTCGGCATCGAGAACAAGCTGGCCCCCCGATGGGGCGAGCCGCCACAGGACGGCGGCAAGGCGGTGCGGGCTTTCCCACGGAGGATGCCGTGATGCGCAAGTTGCTTGCTTCCATCGTTTCGGCGCTGCTGGTTGCCGGCGTCGCCCGCGCCGATTTCAGTGCCGGCTGGGACTCGTACGCGAAGGCCGACTTTCTTGGCGCCGCCCGCGTGTGGCTGCCTTTGGCGGAGGAGGGAGACGCGCGCGCCCAATACGCGCTGGCGATTCTTCTGTTGCGTGGCCGTGGTTTCGACCGCAACGCGGCCGGTGCGGCCATTCTGCTGGCGCCCGCCGCCGCCGCGGGTCATCCAGAATCGGCATACGCGCTGGCGGGGCTGTATCAGGATGGCGACGGCGTGCGTGCGGACCGCACTGAAGCGATGCGCCTGTACCGGATCGCGGCCGATGCGGGCTATGCGCCCGCGCAGAACAATCTTGGCCTGCTGCTAGCGCTGGGCGACGGAGTGCCGCGGGATGCGCTCGCTGCCCACGTATGGTTCAGCCTTGCTGCGCGCAGCGGGGATGAAGGTGCCGCCCGCAACCGAGACCGTGTCGCGGCCGAACTTAACCCCGCGCAGACGGTCGAATCCGCCCGCCGCCTGCAGGCCTGGACGCAACCGGCAGCGCCTGCGGTGCTAGCAATTCCGGCCCCCCTGTATCCGGGTGGGGCGATGGTGATCGAGCAGATCGCCAACATCCTCTCGCCGCCCGCTCCGGCACCCGCGATGGAAGCGATGGCTCCGCTCGCGCCGGCCACGCCTGCGGAAGGACCTGCGGCACAGGAACTTGCGGCGATGCAGCCGGCAGCGCCCATGACTGCGCCGCCTGCGGTCGAACCGCCGCCAATGGCTGCGCCCGCGATAGAGCCGCGTTCGGCCCCCGTCGCGCCGGCTGGCCCGCCGCTCCGGATCATTCCGGCGCGCTAGACGCCAAGCGTCCTTTGCAGGACGTCTTCCGGCAGCGCCTTGGCGGCACCGCGCCAAGCCACGCGGCCCTTTTCTAGGAGGACGATGCGGTCGGCAAGCGTGCGCATGACCGCCACGTGCTTGTCGATCAGCAGGATCGACTGTCCCTGCGCCTGCAACGTGCGCACGCAGTCCCAGACTTCGGTGCGCAGCTGCGGGGCCAGGCCTTCGGTGGCCTCGTCGAGAATCAGCAGCTCGGGGTTGATCAGAAGCGCGCGGCCGATGGCGACCATCTGCTGCTCGCCGCCCGAAAGCGTGCCGCCCTGCGCGCCGAGACGCTCGCGCAGCTGCGGCAGCAGGTCCAGCACGCGCTCGAGCGTCCACGCTCGCGGCCCCGATGCGCGGCGGGCAGTGGCGATCAGGTTTTCGCGTACTGTGAGGTTCGGGAACACATCGCGGCCCTCTGGCACGAGGCCGATGCCGGCGCGGGCGATGCGATAGGGTGTCTCGTGGCTCAGGTCGCGACCATCGAGCAGGACGCGCCCGCGCACCCACGGCGCCAGGCCCATGACGGCGCGCACGAGGGTGGTCTTGCCCATGCCGTTGCGGCCCAGCAGCGCCACGACCTCGCCCCTGCCGACGTCGAAGCTGACGCCGTTCAGGACGCGCGCCGGCCCGTACCCGGCCTCTAGGCCCTCGAGGCGGAGCAGCGGCTTCACGGATGGGCCTCGCCGAGATAGGCGCGCTGCACCAGCGGGTCGTCGCGGATGTCCGCCGGCGCGGCGCTGGCGATCACGCGGCCTTCGACCAGCACGCTGATGCGGTCAGCAAGCGCGAACACGGCGTCCATGTCGTGCTCCACCAGCACGATGGCGAGTTGGCCGGGCAAGGTGGACACCAGGTCCACCATGCGGCGGCTTTCATCGACGCCGAGGCCGGCGAGTGGCTCATCGAGCAGCAAGACCTTTGGGGAGGTGGAGAGGGCGAGCGCGACCTCGAGTTGCCGCTGCTCGCCGTGGGACAGACTTGCTGCGTCCGCTCCGGAACGGCCCGACAGGCCGACGCGGCGCAGCAGCGCCGAGGCGAGGTCCATCTCCTGCGCGTCGAGCACCGCCTTGCGCCACATGCGGCTGGCGGTGCGGGTACGTGCGCGAATGCCGAACGCTAGGTTTTCTAGAACGGAGAAGCCCGGGAAGACGCTGGTCACCTGATAGGAGCGCGCAAGCCCGTGGCGCACGCGCTCGGGAACGGACAGGCGCGTAACGTCGGTGCCGTTCAGCAGCACCTGCCCGCTGTCCGGCGTCAGCTCCCCGAACAGGGTGGAGAGGAACGTCGTCTTGCCGCCGCCGTTCGGGCCGATGACGGCGTGCAACTCGCGCGGCATCAGGGCGAAGTCGATGGCGGAGTTGGCAGCGATGCCGCCGAAGCGTTTGGACAGGCCGCGGCCTTCGACAATCGCGTCAGCCATCGCGCTTTCCCGACAGCAAGCCGGCAATCCCACCCGGCGCTACAAGTACGACCAGCAGGAGTAGTGGCCCGAAGATCAGGCGCCAGTGCTCGGTGAGGCCGGACAGGACTTCTTCCAGCAGCACGAAGGCCGCGGCGCCGAACAGCGGCCCGAAGGTCGTGCCCGCGCCGCCGAGCAGCACAACGATCGCGAGTTCCACCGAGCGCATCCAAGACAGGTTCGCCGGGCTGACATATGCGGCGTGGTTCGCCAGCAGCGCGCCCGCAAGGCCGCAGATGGCGCCGCTGAGGGCAAATGCGGCCAGCCGAAAGCGGAACACCTGAATGCCGACTGCCTGCATGCGCCGTTCGTTGACGGCAGCACCCCTGAGCACAGCCCCAAACGGAGAGCGCATGACCCGCCACGCAGCGTACGTAGCGAGCAGAAGAACCAGCAGCGACAACGCGTAGAGGGCGATGCTGCCGCGCTCGAGTGACAGGCCGGCGAGCGTGCTTGACGTTGGCAAGGTGGTGCCGTCGTCGCCGCCGTAGCGTTCCAACGACACGGCGCCATAGAACAGCATCTGTCCGAAGGCGAGCGTGATCATCAGGAATGCCACGCCACGCGTCCGCAGCGACAGCGCGCCGATGATCGTCGCACTGAGCGCGCCCAGAACAATCGCCAGGCCGAACTGGGCCCAGCCGTTCGCCAGGAAAGGGATTCCCTCGAGGGTGGTGATGCCGACCGAGTACGCACCTACGCCGACAAACGCCGCGTGGCCGAAGGCGGGCAGGCCAGAATGTCCGAGCACGAGGTTCAGTCCCACGCCCGCGACGGCGAGGATCGCCAGGCGGCCGAACAGCGAGATCAGGTAGGGCTCGTGCAGGAACAGCGCAGCCGGGATGGCTGCAATCAGCGCCACGAACAGGAAGCCCGCAATGATCGCAGTACTGCGAGTCATGGGTGCGGCTACGGAGCGCTGACGACGCGGCCGGCCTCGGCGCGGCGCTGGATGGGGAAAAGGCCCTCGGGCCGTACTAGGAGGACCGCTGCCATCGTTACGTAGATGAGCATCGAGGAGAGCGCCGGTCCGACCGCGTCAGCGACTGGAGTCGAGAACACGCCGCGCAGCAATCCGGGCAGGTATGCGCGGCCAAGGGTGTCGAGCAGGCCAATTCCGACTGCGCCGAACAGCGCCCCGCGTATGGAGCCGACACCGCCAATCACCACGACGACGAATGCCAGCAGAAGCACTTCCTCGCCCATGCCGACGTGCACGGTGAGCAACGGTGCGGCCAGGATGCCGGCGAGCGCCGAGAGGCCGGCGCCGAGGGCAAACACGAGGCTGAAGAGGACGCGCGTGTTGACGCCGAGTGCCTCCGCCATGCTGCGATTGCTGGCGGCGGCGCGCAACAACATGCCGGCGCGCGTGCGCGACACCAGCCAATACAATCCGGCCGCAACCAGCATGCCGGCCGCCAAGACCGCGAGGCGGTAAGCGGGGTAGGGGACGCCCAGCACCGAGACCTGTCCGCTCAGCCATTCGGGCGGCGCGAGCGACAGGCCCGCGGGTCCCCATACGACCTTGGCCGCCTCGTCGAACAGCAACACGAGGCCAAAGGTGCCAAGCACCTGCTCCAAGCTGTTGCGGCGGTACAGTGTGCGCAATGCCACCAACTCGGTGACGACGCCGACGGCTGCCGTTGCGGCAAGCGCCAGCAGCAGGCCCAGCACGAACGAGTTCGTCATGCCGGCGAACCACACGGCGAAGTACGCGCCCAGCATGTAGAGCGAGCCGTGCGCCAGATTCACCAGTCCCATAATGCCGAACACGAGCGTCAAGCCCGCCGACAGCAGGAACAGGAGAACGCCGAACTGCAGGCCGTTGACGACCTGTTCGACCAGCAAGCCCATGCCGAGGCGCTCAGCGCGCCATTGCGCAGTCGACGGCGTAGGGATCCGTGTGGTCGGTGTAGACCTTCTCCAGCTGCCGCATGTCGTAGGCGTTGCCGGACTTCACCACGTCGTACAGGTAGAAGCTTTGCACCGGGAAGTGGTTGCCGCCCAGCTTGAACGGTCCCCGCACGGACTCGAACGTTGCGCGCGCCAGGGCGTTGCGCAGGGCGTCGTGGTTCTCGACATCGCCGCGCGTCGTCTCTAGGGCAGTGCGAATCAGCAGAGCGGAGTCATACGCCTGTGCCGCATAGAAGGACGGGGTGCGGCCGAAGCGCTGCTTGAAGTCATCGACGAACTTGCGATTGACCGGGTAGGCAAGGTCCGGACCCCAGTGCTGGGTGAGTAATGAGCCGGCAACAAGTTCGCCGATCTGCGGCAGATTCAGGTGATCGATGCTGAAGCTCGAGAACAGCGGAATCTGTCCCATCAGACCCGCCTGCGCGTACTGCTTGAAGAACTGCGTGCCGTAGTTGCCGGGAAAGAAGAACCACACTGCCTCGGGCTGCGCGGCGCGAATCTTGGCGAGTTCGGCCGCGAAATCGATTTGGTCCGGCCACTGGGTGTACTCCTCGGCGACAATCTGGCCGCGGAAGGTGCGCTTCAGGCCCGCAACCATGTTGCGGCCGGCAGCGTAGTTCGGCGCCAGCACGTACAGGCTCTTCACGCCGCGGCGGCTCAGCACTTCGCCCATTGCCATAGGCGTCTGGTCGTTCTGCCATGAGGTGGAGAAGAAGTCCGGCGTGCACTGCTTGCCCGCCAACTCGGACGGGCCCGCATTGGCGCTCACCACGAACACGCCGCGATCGGTCGCAGCGCGATACGACGCGAGCAGGACGTTCGACCAGATGTATCCGGTGACGAACTGCACACCGTCGCGCTGCACCAGCCGTTCGGTCTTCTGCAGGCCGACGTCGGGGTTCTGCGCGTCGTCCTCGTACAGCACGGTGACGGGATGGCCCGCCATCTTGCGGTCCATGTGGTCGAGGGCGAGCTCGAACGCATCTCGCATGTCGGCGCCGATGGCTGCGGAGCCACCACTCAAGGTGGTGACGAAGCCGATGCGGATGCCCTCGTTGCGCCCGGAGAACGTGGTGTAGGCCAACGCGCCGAGCAAAACCACCAGCACGCCAAGTCCCGCCAGCACCCGCAAATTCATCGTCAAGCCCTTCAGATCGGGCCCCCGCCCGCGCGGCGCTACTATGCACTCCATGGCCCGCCGCACAAGCGAGTGATACAGCGTTGGCCCGGCTACCTGCGGGGTTGCGCCTTTGCTACAACGCGGCGAACAAGAACACCGGAGGAGACGCCCATGCGCACTCATGTATTTCTCGGTTGTGCCGCGCTGGCGGTGACCGTTGCCGTGTCCGCGGCGATCGCCCAGCAGGCCGCGCCGGCAGCTGCGCCGCTGCTGCCGACGTACACGCGGGTATCGCCCAATCTACCTGAGCTTCGCGTTGCACTGACCGATCCGGCGTGGACCGGCCAGGCGATTCCGGCAGGCCAGCAGTGCCGCCGCTTCCAGGGCCAGGGCAATACGCCCGCGCTGCGGGTCGAGAACATACCCACCGGCGCCAACGCGATTCTGCTGGCGTTCAATGACGAGACCTACCAGCCGATGAACAATGGCGGCCACGGCATCGTCGGGTTCCGCATCACCGGCAACAACGCCGTGCTCATGCCGTTCCCGGGTGAGGCGACCACTGGCCTGCCGTCCAACACCTTCATCGAGGCCGAGAACCGCTCGGGCGGCTTTGGCGGACCGGGCTACCTGCCGCCGTGCTCGGGTGGTCAGGGCAACACCTACACCGTGACGGTGCTTGCGGTGAGCAAGTCGGACACCAATCCGGCCGACAACAAGATTCTGGCGCAAAGCAAGGTCACGCTCGGTAAGTTCTGATGAGGACGCGGCGCCGCAAATGGCGCCGCCTCCGTCTTGGGGGATGACCATGCGCGTCACGTCGATCGCAGTCGCGCTTTTGGCGCTGGGCTGCGGAGCGGCCTTTGCGCAGCAAGTAAGGCCGGCCGCGCGTGCCAACCCGGAGGAGACGCCGGGCACGATGGGCGCGCGGCTCGTCGATTGGGACGGCAAGGCCGTTCCATCCGGGCAGCAGTGCAAGAAGTTCGGTGGCCAGGGCGCTACTACGCCGCGCATTCAGGTCGATGGGTATCACTCCGGTGCCCAGGTGATCCTGCTGGCGTTCAACGATGAGTCGTTCGAGCCGATGAACAACGGCGGTCACGGAGTAGTCGGAATCCGTATCAACGGGCGCTATGCGACGGTGGGCGGCGTCGCGGCGGAAACGGCGCTCGCCAGCCAGGGCAACTTCGTCGTCGCCAACAATCGTGGCGGCGAAGTGCCGGGCTACCTGCCGCCTTGTTCGGGCGGGCAAGGACACCTGTACTCTGTGACCGTGATGGCGGCGACTTGGGCGGACACCAATCCGCCGACCTACCGCGTGCTGAACCAAACCCGCGTCGAACTCGGTCGCTACTGATGCAACGCCGCAATCTCCTGGTTGCCTTGCTCCTGCTGGCCCTGGCCGCAGGGATGTTCCTGGTGCGCGCCTTCTTCGGTGCGTTCAATCCGCCGCATCCGCTGGCCGGTATCTACCCGGCCGCGGCAAACCCCCTGCCTGCGTTGCAGGTGACCTTCGCCGATCCGGCGTGGGACGGGCGGACCATTCCGGTGGGACAGAACTGCCGGCGGTTCCAAGGGCACGGCGATACGCCGCCGCTGCAGGTGGAAGGGATTCCCGCCGGCGCCAACGCGGTGCTGATCGAGTTCCATGACGAGGGCTTCCGCGCCATGAAGAACGGAGGGCATGGCATCGTGGGATACCGCACCGCTGGTCCAAGCGTGCGCGTGCCGGCCATCCCCGGCGAGACTGTCGATGGCCTGCCGCCCGGCGCCTTCATCGAGGTGCCGCATCGCGGCGGCGACTATGGCGGCCCAGGTTACCTGCCGCCGTGCTCGGGCGGCAGCGGCAACCTCTACACCATCACGGTCAAAGCGGTGTTCAAGTCAGACACCGATCCGGCCGCCAACAGGCTGCTGGCCCAGACCCGCATGGACCTCGGCCGCTATTAGCGCAGCGATTGCAGGATGACGTTCGGGTCGTGGCGCGTACCGCCCCGCACGACCGCGAAGATGCGTGACGTGTTGCGGATGTCGACGAGCGGGTCGGCGTCCAGCAACAAGAGGTCGGCGAGCTTACCCGCTTCGACCGTGCCGACATCGCTGCGGCCCAGGACGACCGCCGAGCCCTTGGTGGCGGCAACCAGCACCTGCATCGGCGTCATGCCAGCCACTACCATCAGCTCCATCTCGCGGTGCAGGCCGGGACCGTGCAGCGTGCCGATGTTGCCGGCGTCGGACCCTGCCGCGATCACGACTCCGGCCTCGCGGGCGCGGCGCAGATTCACGACCATGTTGGCATTCAGTGGGGCAGCCGCCGCCGGACGCACTCCCGCCGGCCGCTGCGAGGGCGGCATCTGCGCCAAAGCTCGGATCGACTGAATGGCCGCCGGATCGCCGAGGCGCGATTCTGCCGCGGACGGCACAAAGGAAAGTCCGAGCGCCCGGCTGTAGTTCTGGGTGACGGCGAGCGTGGGCGTGTAGACCACGCCGCGTGCATGCAAGCCAAAGAAGAACTGCGCGTCGGCGACCGCATCGTCCACGCTGTGGACCAGGATATCGGCACCGAGGTCCACCGCCGCGCGCGCCAGACGCAAGTCGGTGGCGTGGACGGCGACGCGAACGCCCACGGCGTGCGCTTCCTGCATCACTGCCGCGATCCAGCGCTGCTCCGCCACCATGTCGGTACTTGCTTCGATGAACCAGATCTTCAGAAGGTCCGGTTTGCGGGCAAGCACGCGGCGGGCCTCGACCAGAGCTTGTTCGACGGCCGCGATCTGGATCATCGGCGGGTCGTCCGTGGCGAGCTGCGGCGGGAAGCGCGGGGTGAGCAGGGGGCCGGCGACCGCCACGCGCGGTGCGACTGCGAGCGTTTCGGCCAGGTCGCGCACGTCGAACGTCCAGAACGGTCCACCCGCATCCACGACGCTGGTAATGCCGCTTGCGAGCGTGCGCGCCAGCGTTTGCGGTAGCGCGGCCCGCACGGCGGCCCCTTCGTCGGGATAGGGGCGCAAGGCGCGCAGGTCGAGGATGTCGGGCCGCGCGAAGGCTCCGCCGGATTGGAAGAAATGTATGTGCGCGTCGATCAGACCCGGCAGCAACCACTTGCCGCGCACGTCGAGGCGTTCAGCGTCCGCCGGTACCGGCGTCGAGGAAGACGGGCCGGCGGCCACGATGCGCCCGCCGTCGACGATGACGGTGGCTTCCGCAACTGGCGCATCCCCGGTGCCGTCGATCAGTGTGGCGCCGACATAGGCCACTGGCGCGGCAAGGGCAGGGGCCGCCCAAACAAAAAGCGCCAGCACGGATGCCAGCGCCCAATCGGTATACGGAGATAGAAGCCGCCGGCGCACGGTGGCGCCAGCGGCGAAAGGTATGCCGGGGGCGGCAAGCGCCCCGCGGATCGGCCTAGTGGTGGCCGTGCGAGCGAGTGGCAGGGGCGTGACCGCCCATAACCTCATCGCGCGCCTGCATCCAACCCTTAAAGATGTACATCAGGCCGGCCAGCACGACCAAGGTCCCGGCCATAAAGGCCCACAGCAGCACTACTTCAGGCATGTCCTACCCGCATTCAAGTGTTGAACGGCGCCGGGTCCCCCCAAGGCGCGCTTACAATCGGCCAAGGCCGGGCCGAAATCAACGGTCAAACGGCCGCAGCGGCCCCATTTTGCCTCAGTTCGGCTAGCAGGGGTACGCTTCGGCCGCCGCCAGCAACGTGAGGCTGCTGGCAGAGAAATTCAGTTGATCGAGGTGTGCCCCGAGGTAGCGAAGCACAACCAAGCGCCATTGGGCGAGGGTCGAGTCGTCGGGCAGGCACAAGTACGGCTTCGGGATGCGCTGCCAGTCCACCAGGGTCTGGTGGGCGTCGAAGGTGCCCAGAAGCGCGGGCTCGCAGGCCGGGGCATTGGTGCAACGGGTGGCGAGGTCGACACCGCTCTGTGGCGTGGCGACCGCCGGAATGGCTGTCGCGGTAGCGCCACTGCAGGGGTAGGACACCTGCAACGCGTCCAGCACGAGGCTGCCGGCGCTGGCGCCAAGCCGTTCCGGGCGGGCCAGCATGCGTGCGCTTACGGTTCGCCACAACTCGGCAGGTTCCATGGAGCGGGGTGGACAGATGCGGGACGGGCTTTGCGACCATACCAGCACCGTGTCGTGGGCATCGAGCAGCGAGCGCAGGTAAACCTCGCACACGACGGCATCGAGGCTGCAGTTCTGGATCATATCGGCGCCCGAATACCCGCGCGGCAGCGCCTGGGCTGGCGGAACGGCGACCAGCATCGCCAGCAAAACGAATATTGTCCTACGCACCGCGTCCCTCCCACACAATGGGCGAACCTAGCCGCGGCGGAGTGCAGCGGCAAGCTTACGTCCTGATCTCTTGAGGCGTGCTCACGGAGGGGTGTGCCGATGCAACCTACGAGCATGACGGTGACGACCACGCCAAACCTGCTCATTCTGCGCCCCGCGGCCGAGGTCGGCATCAAGGGCCGGCAGGCGCGCGCCTATTTCCAGGACATCCTGCGCCGCAACGTCACCAGCGCACTGAAGCGGGCCGGAGCGTCGGTGGCCTTGAAGCAGGACTTTGGCCGCCTCTATGTGGAGACGGACAATGGCGCCGCCGCGGTACGCGCCCTGAAAAGGGTATTCGGCATCGACAACCTGTCGGTCGTGGAAGGCCGGTGCGCCTCGCAGCTCGAAGACATCCTTGCGATTGGGGAACCCACCTTTCGTGACCAGGTGCGGGGCCGGCGCTTCGCCGTGCGCGCCAAGCGCCTCACGGGAGCTACCCTGCCGGCGCAGGACGTGAATGCCGGGCTCGGCGCGTTGCTGAAGGACGCCGGCGGCGTGGTTGACCTCGAGCAACCCGACGTGACCGTCGAGGTTGAGATCGGCCGCGAACGTACGCTGCTATTTGCGAACCGCGTTCCGTGCGCGAAGGGATTACCCGTGGGCGTGGGCGGCCGCGCCCTGGTGTTGCTGTCGGGGGGGTACGACTCGGCGGTGGCAGCATGGCGGATGCTGCGCCGGGGCCTGCTCGTGGACTACGTCTTCTGCAATCTGGGTGGCGGCGCCTATGAGCGGCTGGTGCTGCAGCTCGCCAAGGTGTTGAACGACAATTGGGGGCACGGCCATGCCGCGCGCCTGCACGTGGTGGACTTCGTCGACGTCGTCAACGCTCTGCGCCGCGACGTGCCGCGCCAGTATTGGCAGGTGGTGCTGAAGCGACAGATGTACCGCGCAGCGTCGGCCATCGCCGAGGAGTGCGACGCGCACGCCATCGTGACCGGCGAGGCGCTGGGACAGGTTTCCTCGCAGACCCTGGCCAACCTCTGCGCCATCGAATCGGCGGCAACGCGACCCGTGCTGCGTCCGCTCATTGGACATGAGAAGCAGGAAATCATGGACGAGGCAGTACGCATCGGCACCGCGGCCATCTCGCGTCGCGTGCGCGAGTACTGCGCCCTCGGTGCACTGCATACCGTCGTTGCAACAACCGAGGAACGCACCGACCGCGCCGAAGGGCTGCTATCGCCCGAGGTCCTGACCAAGGCGCTGGGTGAGCGACGCAAGATCGATCTCATTCACTTGCGCCCGGCCGACCTGCGCGCGCCGTATCTGTTTGCCGACAACATCCCGGTCGAGGCGCAGATGATCGATTGCCAGGACGAGCACGGTTTCGCGCATTGGCACGCGCCGGGCGCCGCGCACTGGGACCCGGTTGCCTTGATGGATCAGGCGGGCGACTTGGATCGTACGCGCACGTACCTGGTCTACTGCGCGCACGGGGTGACATCGGCAGGCGTGGCCGAAGTGCTGCAGCAGTCGGGGTTCGAAGCTTACGCGTTCTCGGGCGGCGTGCAGGCCTTGCGCAAAATGGTCGAAGCGGACGTTCAGCAGGCCTAGGCGGCCAGGCGCGCCGACTGCACAAGAGACACGCCGGCCGTTCGCAACTCAACAAGCGCCGCGGCGAGCGAGCCGTCCAAGTCGATGGCGCGGCACGCGTCTTCGATGACAGTGGAGCGGAACCCTTCCTGCAACGCGTCGAGCGCCGACCACTTCACGCAGAAGTCCAGCGCCAGGCCGCAGAAGTAGGCATGCTGGAAGCCGCGGTCACGCAGGTAGCCGGAAAGGCCCGTGCGTGTGTGGTGGTCGTTCTCGAAGAACGCCGAGTACGAGTCGATGTTCTGTCGGAAGCCTTTGCGCACGACCAATTCGGCGGGCCGTCGATCGAGCGCGGGGTGGAAGTCGGCGCCGGGAGTGCCCTGCACGCAATGGTCCGGCCACAGGACCTGCTCGCCATAGGCTAGGCGTAAGGTCTCGAACGGCTTCTTGCCGTGCGTCGAGGCAAAGGACGCGTGCCGCGGCGAGTGCCAATCTTGCGTGAAGATGACGTGGCGGAACTGCGACGCCAGCCGATTGATCACCGGCACGACCTCATCGCCCCGTCGGACGGCAAGCGCCCCGCCCGGGCAGAAATCGTTCTGGACATCGACCACCACGAGGACTTCGGCCTCGGTGGCCTGAAAGGACTGCTGCATCTTGGAATGCTAGCGCATCCCCTTGCGGCGGTCAGCCGACGGCAAAGTCCCCTAGTGGGCGACCTTGCGCAATGCCGGGCGCGCGCTCAGGGCCACACCCGGATCGGTCATCGCCTGCGACAGGTCCACGAACGACAGGTCGGCGTCGGCTAGCTTGGCGCCGAGCAGCATGGTGGGTGCCGACTTGCCTGTTGTGGCACCGCGGCCGTCCCGCAAGGCGACGGGATGGAGGACCGCGTAGGAGAGCTTGGCGCGGCGTAGGTTCACGTTGGTCATCACGGCGCCCGACAGATCGGCGCGCCGCAGGTCGGCACCGGAAAGGTCTGCGTCGCGCAGGTCGGCGAGCAGTAGTTTGGCACCGGAGAGATTGGAGCCGGAGAGGTTCGCCGCGCGCAGGCCTGCTCCGCTGAGATACACGCCCGCGAGCTCGGCACCGCGCAAGTCGACGCCCTCGAGTAGGGCGCGCTTGCCCTTGGCGCCGCCCGAATCGAGCCATAGGACGTGCTCACGCAGCAGCTCTTGCACGCCGTCGGGCAGCTTCGAGACTCCGACCTGCAGGGATGCGTCCTGCAACTCTATCGAGGCGATGTCGACGCCGCTCATGACCGTGCCGACGAGCCGTGCGCCGGCGAGTCGGGCCATGCCCATCTTCGCGCCTTTGAGCTTGGCGCCGCCGAGATCCGCATTATTGAGGGCGGCCGAACGGAGATCCGCGCCGGTCAAGTCGGCGCCCCGCAGGTCGGCATGCGAGGCCGTTGCGGAGCGCATGTCAGCATCGCGCAATGAGGCGTCGCGCAGGTTGGCCTGATTGAGCTTGGCCCGTTGCAGATCGGTCTGCTCGAGGTTGGCCCCGGACAGGTCGGCACTCGTTTGACTTGGGCGGCCCAGGGTGCCGGCCGGGCGCAGGTCGGCATTCGCCATCTTGGCGTTGTTGAGCTTGGCATCTTTGAAGCGCACGCCGCGCAGGTCGGCGCGCTCGAAGTTCGCGCCCGTGGCCGTGACGCGTTCCAGATTGGCGCAGCTGAGATCGGCTTCGCTCAGGTCGGCGCGCGTCAGGTCACAGTTGTGGAAGTCGGCGCCCGCAAGGGTCGCGTTGTGCAGGTTCACGGCGGGAAGGCGCAGACCCGACAGGTCTTGGCCGCGCAGATCCGCGCGTGCGCCGCCAGTCTGTCCGCGGACGTAGCGGTCATGCTTGACGAGAACGTTGACCAACTCCTGGGGTGTCACAACACGCTCTCCGGGACAATTCGATCTGACCTTCCCGCATCGGAAAACAGAGATTCTGTGACTTGGCCCACAGGTGCCGGCACCGGTGCATAGGGCGTGACGGCGTCAATTCGGGCTCGCCCGCAACATCTGGTGGAGCGGGGAGTGGGGCATACAACATAGGCGTTCGGCAGCGGCGGCGGCGCCGATCACATTTTTCAGCATCAACAACCTAGACGGGAGACGGAAGTAAGCGAACGGCCGAAGTTCGCCTTTTCCACCCCTGTCCAAGAAGGACTTTTTCAACGCAAAGTGGTAGACATTGTCTGTACCGCTACAGGCAACGGGGGATGCTTGTGGGAGCCAAAGATCCGGCGGGGGACGAGCGCCCGCACATGGCCGCAATTGCGCGCGGGCCCTTCAGCGCGGGCGATTGTGTCTGCCGTCGCTGCCTGTCCAAGGTGCGCGCGCCGTGAGCCTGACCGCGCGTCTCACGGCGGGCATGGTGGCGCTCGTCATTCTCGCCAGCGCGACGTCTGCGACGCTCAGCTACCGAGGCATGCATCAGACGCTTATCGATCAGGGGCTGCAGTCTCTAGCGGTCGATGCAGCGCGCACGGCCGCAGAACTCGATGAAGCGCTGGCGCGGGTGCGCAATGACGTCGCCACCGTTGCTGCATATCGCGCGCTGGACCAAGACTTTCGCACGGAGTGGATGGTCGCAGACCGTCCCTCCGAGTTGATGATAGCGCGGGTCGGCGCGGAGCCCGCGTACCGCCGCCTCATTGCCCTGGACATGGCAGGCCGCCCGCTGCTCGGAGCGGAGCGCGACAGCGCTGGACGCATCAAGCTCAATCGTGCCGACGATTACCCACAGCAGCCGATTGAGGATTTCCAGCCCGCGCCGGAGACCGTCGAGTACGGTCCAGGCCCGCTTCTGCGCATCACCCGACTCTCGGGCACCGCCGTCGGCAATTCGTTTGGTTATGTGATGGCCGAATTGGACGTGCTGGCGCTGGTGGCACCCTTGCAACGCCATGTGGCTGGTACACCGCTGTACGTACTGCAACTCCAACCCGACGGCACCGCGTGGGCGGTGGACGCCGATGGCAGTCCGGTGCCGAACCTGTTGCCGCTTGTCGCGGAGCGGACGTCTGCGCCTTCGTTGGTACTGGCGGCCGCAGCGGGCGGCGAGCCCATCGCGGCGGCAGCAAGCCGGCTTGGCATCAGCGCGGCGAATCTCGCGGTGGTCGTGAGCCGGCCGCTGAGCGAAATTCTGGCTGAAGAGAGGTCGATGCTGCAGTCGACCCTGGCCGCAGCGATGCTCACCATTGTGGCAGCCGTCGCGCTGGCGGCGCTGCTGGCGCGCTCCGTTTCTCAGCCGCTGGCACGCATGACGGCGGC
>CAIVPW010000075.1 GCA_903907895.1 uncultured Alphaproteobacteria bacterium | reverse complement strand
GTGGCGGCCATGTCGAGCGCGCGTGCCAGCTCCAGGAAGTTGGCCTGCGACACCACGTTTTGGCGGAACTCGGTGATGGGCTGGCGCACGCTGGCGCCGGAGTCGCGCACGAATTCCTCATAGCCGATCTCGTCGAGGGCGATCGTGAGCCACATGATGGCGTGCGCAATGCTCTGCTCGACGCCAAATCCGGTCAGGTAGAGCTGCGCCAAGTCGTATTGGGCGCCCACGCTGCCCTGCAGGCTCGCCTGCCGGAACAGGAACGCCGATTTCTCCGGGTCGATCTCAACGCCTTCGCCGAAGCGATACATCGTCGCCAGGATGGCCTGGGCGCGCGCGCTGCCTTGCTCGGCGAATGGGGTCAGCAGTTCCCGCGCCGTCGCGAAATCGCTGCGAATGTAGGCGCGCCAGCCGTCCTCCAAGGCATCGGCACTGGCGGCTTGTGCGGCAGCAAGGGCAACAAGGCCGATCACCCAGGCTCGTAGACGAACGTGCATTCCGGCATTGCAGACCCTCTCGCCGGCTTTGGTCAAGTAGGGCGCAGAATCACGAAGCCGGTCGAAGAATTCTCAACAGAGTTGAGAGTCTCCGGCCGGCTTCTCTCCGTTCAATCACTCGATCAGCTTTCACTGACGTTGTGTTCGATCGGATGCAGGAACCATAAACGCGCGACCTGCCCGGCGCCACGCCGCGTACGCGGTATCCAGGTTGGCGAGCAATGGTGCGGGATATTGGGGGAACGGAACGGCGGGCGGCGGCACAGCGGAAAGAGACGCCGCATGCGCATCGGACGCCACCCTGCCCCGCGAACGAAGCAGAGTGCGGGCGTCGAGTTGCACCGGCATAGACGGTTGCGGCAGGTAGTCGCTCAGACGCTGGCGGCCCCGCGCGCGCCATAGGGCACGGAGCCGGTCGGTTTCTCGAGGTTAGTCGAGAGCCCGGCCGGCTCCATCTCCGAGATCAATCACTGCATCCAGTCTGCACTGAACTTGTGTTCGTTCGGATGACTCAAAGATAACGAGGCCGCAGAATTTCGCTATCACACGGGCGGAGTATGCCGGCGGCCGTAGGGCTAGCTGTGCGCCGTGCCCGCGCTCAGTACCAGCCAGATGCCGAGCAGCATGCACGCCGCGGCCGCCACGAATGCCAGGGTCAGCGGTTCGCCGAGCGCAGCGATGCCGCCCATGGCGCCGACGAACGGCCCGGCCGCAAAGAACGCGGCGGCGCGGGCGGCACCGATGTACCGCAGGCTGAGAAAGAACAGCGTCAGCGCGAGGCCGTAGCCGAACAGGCCTAGCACCATGCACTGGGCGAGCACCGGCAGCGCCGGAAGCGAATGGCCGGTGGCGAAGGCAATCGCCAAGTACAGCACGGTGGCAACGCCGGCGCGGATGGTTGCCAGCCGTACCGGATCGGTGTGCGCAATGCGCCGGACGATGTTGTTGTCGAGCGCCCAGGCCACGGCGGAGCCGACCACCACGAGCGGGCCGAGCCAGCCGTTGGTGTCGGCCGACCCCTGCCAGGAAATGAGCGCGGCGCCCACGGTGATCGCTGCGATGCCAAAGATCACGCGGCGGCCAACGTGTTCGCCGAACACGAGTGCCGCGAATACTGCCGTGAGCGGTGCTTCGAAGTTCATCAGCAGCCCCGCGGTGGAAGCCGGGGTCCAGTCGAGGCCGAGCAACAGCAAGAGCGGCGCAGCCAAACCGCCCGCCACGACCGAGCCCGCCAGCCAACGCCACTCGCCGCGCCGCAGCGGCGTCGCCGTGATCACCTGCAAGTGGCGCAAGATCGGCCCGGCGATGACGAGGCCGATGACGGAGCCGCCATAGAGGAGGCCTGTCAGCAGGAATACATTGAGGTCGCCGAGCAGCACCTTGGACGACGGGATCGCCGAGCCAAACAGCAAGGCTGCAGTGACCGCGAACGCAGCCCCGGTGAGCGAACCTCGCGTCATGTGCGGAAGAACGAGTTGGCTAGTCCCGCTCGGACAGCCAGGCCATCTGGATGGCTTCGAGGATCTTCTCGTTCGACTTGTTCGGATCGTCGGAAAAGCCGGGCAGCGCGCGCACCCATTTGTGCAGGTCGGTGAAGCGCAGGTTCACCACGTCGGCGTCGGGGTGCGCATCCTCCAACTGGATCGCCAGTTCCTGCACGTCGGTCCACTTCAGCGCCACGGCGCTGTCACGCCCCTTCGAGGAGCATGTTGCGCGTCGCCGACGGCAGCGAGACGACGAGGCCATCCAGCTGCGGCGTGATGATGATCTGGCAACCGAGGCGCGAGGTGTGCGTCAGGCCGAAGGCGAGGTCGAGCATGTCTTCCTCTTCGTCCTTGGCCTCCGGAATCTTGTCGTAGAACTTCGGATCTACGATGACGTGGCAGGTCGAGCAGGCGAGCGAGCCTTCGCACGCGCCTTCGAGGTCGATGTTGTTGCGGTGCGCAATCTCCAGCACCGAGAGGCCGAGCGGAGCGTCCACTTCCTGGCGCTTCCCGTCTGGGTGCAAGAACGTCATCTTTGGCATCTGTTACCGGAACTCCCCTCGGCTCCCCCCACGGGCGCCACGCCAGTTGGGGCCCCCGCCCCTCGCCTTTCGGCCAAGCGGCGCAGAACATGGCCGTTCCGGGCGGCAAACGGAACCCTATTTTTGCGTTGAATGGCCTCCGTCCGCGCCCTCAGGGCGCTCGGCCAGCCGCTCGGCCAGGGCTGAGACGGCCACTCCCTGCAGGGCGGCCCGAATGCCGCGGTCCATGCGCCGCGCCGCGAACGGCTCGGTGACAGCGTTGAGCGCCTCGACTCCGTCCAGGATCGCGCCGCGGTCGCGGCCGGCGATGGCGGCGCGCAGGCGTTCGACACCCCCGGCAATGCTCTGCCGTTCGCCCGCCTCCAAGAGATCGGCGTCGATGCGCAACGCCGCCTCGATGGCATGCAGCAGGCGCTCGCCGTCCACCCGCGCCTCGCGCAAGGTGCGTTCCTCCATGTCGTCGCGGGCGTGCTCGATACTCGCCCGCAGCATGGCCGCGAGCTCTTCGTCGGACAGGCCGTAGCTCGGCTTCACCGCGACTTCCTGGCGCACGCCGGTCGTCGTTTCCTCGGCGCTGACCGTGAGCAGGCCGTCGGCATCGACCGCGAACAGCACGCGAATGCGGGCAGCCCCGGCGGTGAGCGGCGGAATGCCCTGGAGGACGAAGCGCGCCAGGCTGCGGTTCTCGGCGATGAGCTCGCGCTCGCCCTGGGCGACATGAATCATCATCGCCGTCTGACCGTCCTGGTAGGTGGTGAATTCCTGGGCGATAGCGGCGGGAATCGGCGTGTTGCGCGGAATGATCTTCTCGGTGAGCCCGCCCATGGTCTCGATGCCGAGCGACAGGGGCGTAACATCGAGCAGCAATGCATCGGAGCCCTGGGTGAGGGCCTCTGCCTGCAGGGCGGCGCCGAGGGCCACGACCTGGTCGGGGTCGATGTCGGCGAGCGGCGGCTTGCCGAAGTACGCCGCCACCTGCTTCTGCACGAGCGGCGTGCGCGTAGCGCCACCAACCAGCACGACGCCGTTGAGTTCTTCTGGTTCCAGATTCGCGTCGGCCAGCACACCGCGGCAAATCCCGATGGTCTGGTCGACCTTGGACGCGATGAGCTGGTTCAGCGTGTCCTGGTCGAGGCTCTGCCACGACAGGCGATGGTTGATGTCGAGCGGCCACGAACCGGTTTCGTGGGTGGTGAGGTGCTCGCGCGCCTGGCGCGCGACGGCGAGCGCCCGCTTGGTGTCGCCCGACGACAGCTTCTCGGGCCCGAGGATGCGGGCGCGGTCGGCGAGGAAGTACTCGGCCACGGCGCGGTCGAAGTCGTCGCCGCCGAGCTGGGCGTGGCCGCCGGTGGCGAGCACCTGGAACACGCCCATCTGCAGCCGCAGAACCGACACGTCGAAGGTGCCGCCGCCGAGGTCATAGACCACGAACACGCCTTCCGCGCCCTTATCCAGGCCGTAGGCGAGCGCGGCGGCGGTCGGTTCGTTGACGAGGCGCAACACCTGCAGGCCGGCGAGCTTCGCCGCGTCCTTGGTGGCATTGCGGGCGCCGTCGTCGAAATGGGCGGGCACGGTGATGACGGCCTGACGCACCTCGCGCCCCGTCACACGTTCGGCGCGGGCCCGCAGCTCTTGCAGGATGTGGCCGGAGACTTCGACCGGCGTCAGCACGCGGCCGCCGGCCTTGATGCGCACCATGCCGGCCTGGGCGCTGTCGAGCTCGTAGGCGAGCTGGTTGGCGACGCGCATGACGTCCTCGGCCCCACGGCCCATCAGGCGCTTCACCGAGACGACGACGCGCTCGGGGTGATCCTTCAACGCCGCACGGGCCTGATCGCCGACGACGATCTGGCCGGCCTGGTACAGCACGGCGGACGGCAGGAGCGCGCGGCCGTTCACGTCCTCCAGGACCATCGGCTTGTTGTTCTCGGAAACGGCGACGAGGCTGTTGGTGGTGCCAAGGTCGATGCCGACCGCGAGCGCACGCTTGGCGTGCGGCATGGGCGTCTGGCCCGGCTCGTGGATCTGCAGCAGCGTGGCCATCAGGCGCTGGCCCGCACGCGCCGCTCGCGCGCTTCGCCGGAGAATTTCTCGAGGTAGCGCAGGCGCAGCGCCAGGCGCTCGGCCACCGCCAGATCGTTCGCCGCGAACGCTGCCGAAAGCTCCTGCACGATGCCGGCCGCTTCGGTGCGCGCGCCGGCGGCCACGGCCTCGATCTCCGCCCGCGTCGATGCTTCGGCCAGGGCTTCGCGCATCTCCAGGGCGTGCATCAGAATCTCGGGGTCGGCCACCGTGTGCTCGCCGTCCGGCATGGCGTGACCTTTGACGCGCAGCAGGTGCTCCGCGCGCAACAGCGGCGAGCGCAGGACCTTGTGCGCCTCGTTCAGGTTGGCGGTGTGTTGCAGCGAGTATTCGCGCTCTTTGGCGCCGCGCGAGGCGAACTTGTCGGGGTGCAGCTTGCGCTGGAGCTCGAAGTAGCGGCGTTCGAGCTCGGCGCCGTCAACGTCGAACGCCGCCGGAACGCCGAAGCGGGCGAACAGGTTGCCGGGCTTGGGCGGCTGCAGCGCATTGCACTGCGCGCAAAACAGTCCGTCCGTCGTGCCGCCGCACGACCAGCATGGAGTAGCCGCAGTCATGGAAAGGGACCGGAAGATCGTGCGGGCGGCAGAACGCCGCCCGCAGCAGGATCAGACGTGAAACGACTCGCCGCAGCCGCAGCGCGCACGTTCGTTGGGATTCTTGAAGACGAACCCGGACTGCAGGTCGCTCTCGACGAAATCCATCTCGGTACCGACGAGGTACACGGTCGCCTTGGGGTCCACGAACACCGTGACGCCCTTGTCGCGCACCACTTCGTCGGCCGCCTGCACCTGGTCGGCGAACTCGAGCGTGTAGGACAGGCCGGAGCAGCCGGCGGTGCGGACGCCGATGCGCACGCCTTCGCTCGGCTTGCCGCGGCCGGCAATCATGGCGGCCACTCGCTGTGCCGCGGCGTCGGTGATGGTGATGACGGAAGCCATTGCCTCGGGTTCCTTCGTCGTAGGGGTCGTATCGTTACTCGGCGGCGACCTTTGCCGGCTCGTCCGCGGCGGCATGGGCAACCTTGCCCGCCTTCTTGCGGTAGTCGGCGATGGCGGCCTTGATCGCGTCTTCGGCCAGCACCGAGCAGTGAATCTTCACCGGCGGCAGGGCCAGATACTGTGCGATTTCCGTGTTCTTGATGGTTTCGGCCTGATCGACGGTCTTGCCCTTCACCCACTCGGTGACGAGGGAGGACGATGCAATGGCCGAGCCACATCCAAAAGTCTTGAACTTGGCGTCCTCGATGATGCCCTCGGGGCTCACCTTGATCTGCAGCTTCATGACGTCGCCGCACGCCGGCGCGCCTACGAGCCCGGTACCGACGTCCTGGGCATTCTTGTCCATAGACCCGATGTTGCGGGGGTTCTCGTAATGGTCGATGAGCTTTTCGCCGTATGCCATGTCTCTCTCCCTACCCGTCAAGATGGCTCAGCCGCCGCTGCCGTCAAGCGCGGCGGCAGGCCATTAATGGTCCGACCACTGGATCGACTTTAGGTCGACGCCCTCCTGCACGAGCTCCCACAAAGGGCTCATCTCGCGCAGCTTCTTCACGTGCTTCACCACGGTCTCGACCGTGTAATCGATCTCTGCTTCGGTCGTGAACCGGCCGATGCCTAGGCGGATCGAGGTGTGCGCCATCTCCTCCTCAACACCCAGCGCCCGGAGCACGTAGGACGGCTCCAGCGAAGCGGAGGTGCAGGCCGAGCCGGAGGACACCGCGATGTCGCGGATGCCCATCATGAGCGACTCGCCTTCGACGTAGGAGAACGAGAGGTTGAGGTTGCCCGGGATGCGCTGGGCGCGATCGCCGTTCAGGACCACGTCCTTCAGTTCGTTGTTGATGCCATTGAACAGGCGGTCCGACAGCATGCGGATGCGCTCGTTGTCCTTGGCCATCTCGAGGCGGGCGATTTCGGCCGCCTTGCCGAAACCGACGATCAGCGGGGTGGGCAGCGTGCCCGAGCGCATGCCGCGCTCCTGGCCGCCGCCGTGGATCAGAGCATGCAGGCGCACGCGCGGCTTGCGGCGCACGTAGAGGGCGCCGACGCCCTTGGGGCCGTACATCTTGTGGGCCGAGATGCTCATCAGGTCGATGTGCATGTCCTCGACGTCGAGGGGGATCTTGCCCGCCGCCTGGGCGGCGTCGGTGTGGAAGAACGCCCCCTTTTCGTGGGCGATGGCGGCGATCTCCTTGAGCGGCTGGATGACGCCGATCTCGTTGTTCACGGCCATGACCGAGACCAGCGCCGTCTTGTCGGTCACTGCCTGGCGGAGGTGTTCGAGGTCGACGATGCCGTTCTGCTGCACCGCGAGGTAGGTGACCTTGAAGCCCTCCTCCTCCTGCAGGTGGCGGCAGGCGTCGAGCACGCACTTGTGCTCGGTGACCACCGTGACGATCTCGTTGCGCTTGTCCTTGTAGAAGCGTGCCACGCCCTTGATGGCGAGGTTGTTCGATTCGGTGGCGCCCGACGTGAAGATGACTTCCTTCTCGTTGGCGCCAATGAGGGCGGCCACCTGTTCGCGGGCATGCTCCACCCCCTGCTCGGCCTCCCAGCCGAACGAGTGGCTGCGGGAGTGCGGGTTGCCGAACTTGGTCGTGAAGTACGGCAGCATTTCCTCCACGACGCGCGGATCGGTGGGCGTGGTGGCCTGGTAGTCCAGGTAGATGGGCAGCTGAATGTTGGCCTTGCTCATGATCCTCAGGCGGCTATGCGTCAGGCGGCTTTGGGCTCGCGACGGCGGCGGCGGTCCATCAGTTCCGACCACGCGCCCAGGAAACGTTCGATATCAGCGCGACGGGTGTTCCAGCCGAGGCTGACCCGGATGGCGCAACTTGCGGTATCCTCGGGTACGCCCATCGCACGCAGCGCACGCGAAGTGCGGACCTTGCCCGACGAGCACGCGGCCCCGGCACTCACGGCAACGTCGGCGAGGTCGAGAGCAATGACCTGGGTTTCGGCGGCAACGCCGGCAACCGCAAAGCAGCTCGTATTGGGCAGTCGTTCGGCCGATGTGCCAAATATCCGGACATCGGGCGCAATCTTCTGCAATTCAACTTCCAGGTCGCGCCGCAACTCATTGATTTCATTAGAGCGCGCGACATCGTTCGCGCTCAGATGCGCCGCCACACCGAAACCCGCGATGCCGGCCACGTTCTCGGTGCCGGCGCGTAGGCCGCGCTCCTGGCCACCGCCCACGAACTGCGGCGACACCAGTGCCAGATGACGCACCACCAGGGCACCGACGCCCTGCGGCCCGCCCATCTTGTGGCTGGAAAGGGTCAGCGTATCGACGGCGAGCGCTTCGAAATCGACAGCCACACGGCCGGGGCCCTGCACCGCATCGCAGTGCAGCCAGCCGCCGAAGGAATGCACCAGGGCCGCCGCGGCGGCCACCGGCTGGATCACGCCGGTCTCGTTGTTGGCGAGCATCAGGACGACCACCGCCGGACCACCGGCGCCGAGCATGCGCTCGAGCGCGGCGAGGTCGACAACACCGGCGGCCGTGACCGGGATTTCCTCGACGGGCAGGTCGGCGGCATAGGCGGCGCCGACCACCGAGTCGTGCTCGACGGCCGAAATCAGGATGCGGGTCGCGGCGCAGACACGCTGGGCGCGCGCCGCACCGGCGGCGAGGCTGCGGATGGCCAGCGTGTTGGCCTCGGTCGCGCCGCTGGTGAAAAGGACTTGCTCGGGGCTGGCACCGACGAGGTCGGCAACGGCGTCGCGCGCCTGATCGACGACAGCGCGGGCAAGGCGACCGGCCTGGTGTACCGACGACGGGTTGCCGCCAATCACCAACGCCTCGGCCACGCGCGCCAGCACATCCGGCTTCACCGGAGTGGTCGCGTTGTAGTCGAGATAGGCGAGGCGGTTGTCCATCGGGCTACTCGGCCGGCGTCGGCTCGGGCAGCTTGCGCGGCTCAACACGGGTGAGGCCGGCACGCATTAGGAGCCCGCTGGTGCCAAGAACGCGTCGGTTTACGACGTCGGCCAGCGAGACGGAGCTGAGATAGAGGTGAATCTGGTTGCCGAGTTCTTCCCACAAGTCGTGGGTGAGACATCGGCCGCGCGTCGAGTGACAGCCGGTGGCCGAGCCGGGGCGGCAGCGCGTGGCGGACAGCGGCTCGTCCACAGCGACGACGATGTCGGCCACGCGGACTTCCTCGCCGGGGCGCGCCAGCTTGTAGCCCCCACCGGGGCCGCGCACGCTGCGGACCAAGTGGTTGCGGCGCAGCTTGCCGAACAGCTGCTCGAGGTACGACAGCGAAATCTCCTGCCGCTCGGCGATCTCTGCCAGCGACACGGGGCGTTCCGAGCTGTGGATCGCCAGGTCCGCCATCGCCACGACGGCGTAGCGGCCGCGAGAACTGAGTTTCATGCGCTCGGCTCCGTCATTCTTGGTCTGCGCGGTTGGGCGCCCCTACCCGCTCTTCGCGGCGGACCGGCTTTCCCTCGAGGCCGGTTACGCGTGCCTGGAGGGCGTCGATCTGGTCAAGAAGACCTTCGATGACGCGCGCCACCGGATCGGTCACCTCGTCACGACTGGTGCCGTAGGCTTCGAAATGGCCGTCGCCGCGGTCGCGGCGAGTCTTCAGCACGCGGGCCGGATTGCCGACCACCGTCGCGCCGGGCGCCACGTCTTTGAGCACCAGCGAGTTGGCGCCGACGCGGGCGTTCTCGCCAACGACAATCGGCCCAAGGACCTGCGCCCCTGAGCCGACGATGACCCCATCCTTCAACGTGGGGTGACGCTTGGTGTCGATCTGGGCTGCCGAGTTCACCGCCGGCGAAGTGCCGCCCAGGGTGACGCCGTGATAGAGGGTGACATTGTTGCCGATCTCGGCGGTTTCGCCGATCACGACGCCCATGCCGTGGTCGATGAAGAAGCCGCCGCCGATGGTCGCGCCCGGATGAATTTCGATGCCGGTGAGCCAGCGGCCAAGGTGCGAGACGACGCGGGCCAGCAGGAACCAGCCGCGGCGCCACAGCCGATGCGACACGCGATGGAACAGAATGGCGTGAAAGCCCGGGTATGTGAGCCATACCTCGGCCAGCGAACGGACCGCTGGGTCCCGCGCGAAGATCGCAGCGATGTCGCTGCGTATGGTCTCAAACGCCACCGCGCCTGCCCTGCTCTGCCCTGCCGGCCTCCGCTTGATAGCCGGAGGCCCAGATATGATATAAGCCGCCAAGTGTTTCAGCCCGCGACGGGATTTGCACTTGGTGTCGCCCAGCTACCGGCCGGCCCGAGAGCGTTTCGCCGCCCGGACGCCGGAAGCATCACGTCAAGATTGTAGGTTTCCGACTTGGTTAGTCAAGTTTGCGGCCAGCGCAATTGCTGGCAGTTCGGCCGCAACGGCGCCGCAAACATAACTAAAGAGTCGGTTTAATCGATTGTGGCCCGATCAGGGGCCGCGGGGTTTAGTTCATGCCGGAAGTCGTAATTAACGGTCCCGAGGGCCGCATTGAGGCCCGCTACCAGAAGGCCGCGACGCCCACCGCGCCGGTCGCCCTGGTGATGCACCCGCATCCGCGGTTCGGCGGCACGATGAACAATAAGGTTGTGTACAATATCTTCCACGCTTTGGGCCGCTCCGGCTTTGCCGTGATGCGCTTCAATTTCCGGGGCGTGGGCAAAAGCCAGGGCACGTTCGACAACGGCCAGGGCGAACTTGCCGATGCAGCGGCGGCCCTCGACTGGTTGCAGATGTATCACCCGAGCGCGTCGCAGACCTGGGTTGCCGGCTTTTCGTTCGGTGCCTGGATTGCCATGCAGCTGCTGATGCGCCGGCCCGAGATCAACGCGTTCATCTCGGTGGCGCCGCCCGCCAACATTTACGACTTCACCTTCCTGGCACCCTGCCCTTCCTCGGGCCTGATCATCCAGGGCACGGCGGATGAGGTCGTGCCGGAGCCGGAAGTCGCGAAGCTCGCCAATCGCCTGAAGGCGCAGCGCGGAATCGGCGTCGAATACAAGACCATGAGCGGCGCCGACCATTTCTTCGAGGGCAAGCTCGACGACCTGACGACCATGATCGAGCGCTATGCCGATCAGGGCGTCAAAGCCGCCGCTGCGCGCTAGTCCGCGATGACCGCGCGCTCCGACCTCCTCCGGGTGCTGGAGGAGCGGCAGTACATCCACCAGGCCACCGACCGCGACGCGCTCGACGCGAAGGCCGCGGCAGGCCGCATCAACGGCTACATCGGCTTCGACTGCACGGCCGACTCGCTCCACGTCGGCAGCCTGGTACCGATCATGCTGCTGCGCCGGCTGCAGCAGGCCGGGCACAAGCCCATCGTGCTGGTCGGCGGCGGCACCACCAAGATCGGCGACCCGTCGGGCAAGGACGAAGCGCGCAAGCTGCTCACCGACGCCGACATCGAGCGCAACAAGGCCGGCATCCGGAAGAACTTCCTGCCGTTCCTGAAATTCGGTGACGGCCCGACCGACGCCGTGATGGTCGACAACGCCGACTGGCTCGACAAGCTGCAGTACATCCCGTTCCTGCGCGAATTCGGCACGCATTTCTCGGTCAACCGCATGCTGTCGATGGACAGCGTCCGCCTGCGCCTGGAGCGCGAGCAGCCGCTGTCGTTCCTCGAATTCAACTACATGGTGCTGCAGGCCTACGACTTCCTCGAGCTCGCGCGCCGCAACAGTGTGTCGCTGCAGATGGGCGGCTCGGACCAGTGGGGCAACATCGTCACCGGCGTCGAACTCGCGCGCCGCGTCGACGGCCGCGAGGTGTACGGCCTGACGACGCCGCTCATCACCACCGCAAGCGGCGCCAAGATGGGCAAGACCGCTTCGGGCGCCGTGTGGCTGAGCGCGGACAAGCTGCCGCCGTACGATTACTGGCAATACTGGCGCAACACCCACGACGCCGACGTCGGCCGCTTCCTGCGCTTGTTCACCGAACTGCCGCTGGACGAAATCCAACGCCTCGAGAAGCTCGAAGGCCAGGAACTGAACGACGCCAAGGTCGTGCTCGCCAACGAAGCGACGCGCATGAATCACGGCGCCGATGCGGCCCAGGCCGCCGAGCAGACCGCAAAGCGCACGTTCGAGCAGGGTGAGGCGGGCGAAGGCCTGCCGACCTTCACGATCGAACGCGGCGCACTCTCGGCCGGCATCCCGGCGTTCGAGCTGGTGTTCAACTCAGGCCTCGTCGCTTCCAAGGGCGAGGCGCGCAAGCTGATCCGCGGCGGCGGCGTGAAGCTGAACGATCAGGTGCTGTCCGACGAAGGGCGCTCGATCAACGCCGCCGACCTCAACGGCGATGGCCGCATCAAGCTGTCGCTCGGCAAAAAGCGACACGCGCTCGGCGTGCCGACGACTTAGCGGTTGCCGAACAGCAGGCCGCGCAGGAAGCCCGGCGTGATGGTGGACAGCGGGTTGACGACGATGGAAGGCGCCGACACGGATCCCGTCACCCGGTAGTTGGTTGCGCCGAAGCCTTCGCCGACGATCAAATCGCCGAGCAGCGGAATGTCGCCGAGCAGGCGGTTGACGGGGCAGACCGGCACGATTACGCCGCCGAGATTCAACTGGTCGGCGGCGCGGCTCCACTCTCCCTCAACCGTGATGCACAACGCCTGCCCGACGGCGCGTGATCCGTGCAGCGTCAAGGTGTTGGCGTTGATGCGGAACGGAGCTTCAAACGTCGAGAAGGAAATCCCCTGCCCCTGCAGCGTGTCGAGCGTCCCGGTGAGGGACGCAACCGCGAGCAGCTGTGCGAGTGCCGGGGCACGTGCGATGCGGAAATTTTCTGCGCGCACAGTGCCCGCCAACGAGCGCCCGCCCTCGTCGCGCAACTTCCCGTTGATTTCCGCCGTACCTCCGGTCGCGCCTTGGAACAGGCCCATGGCGGAGAAGAACTCGCCGGCATCGGCGGAGCGGATGGTGACGTCCTGCCCCTCGGGCGCATCGGCGAGTTCCATCGTCACCGAGGAACCGTTGGGCAGCCGCGCGCCGGCGTTGACGCGGCGCCACGCCCCGCTGTCGTACAACGCGGACGCCGTCATGTCGTTCATCCAGCGGCCATCGGCAATCTGCACGCGATCGAAGTGCCCGGAGAATTCGATCGCCGGCAGCGCTTGCGTGGCAGGACTTACGGAGGCACCCGTCAGGAAGGGGCGCACGTCGAGCGTCTTTCCATTCGCTTCGATGGCGAAGCCACCCAGGCGGCGCTCAATCGATGCCGCTGTGTCGGTTTCACCCAACACGAACGCCGCTAGGTCGATGCGTTGCCAGCCGCCGTCGGCCGCGCCGACGAACGTGCCTTGTGTCGAAAAGCCGGGCGCTGCGATGGCGAATGTCCGCAGGGCGAACGCACCGCCGCTCTGTCCGAAGCCGAGGTTGGCCGTCGCTTCGGCGCCGGGCTCCTTGGTGTAGAGCGGAGCCCGCACCGCCGCGTCGCGCAGGTTTGCCGCGACCTGCAGATCGGCGGCAACCACTCCGTCCGTGCGCAACTCCAGCGCCATCGGCATCGGGCCCGTAACCCAGGGCGCGACGGGATAGCCGAACTCGGCCAACATCTTGTCGTCGGCCTGCACCACGGCGGAAAGAAGTCCCATTCCATCCGCTGCACCGCGCCAGCGGAACCCGACGTCGTAGCCGTTCAGAGTCAGGGAGCCGGTGGCCTGACGCGATGCAGGCGCGTAGATGGCGTTGCCGGTGCCGTTCCAGGCGGGGGTCTGGACCGCAACGTCGGCAATCTGAACCGCGCCGTCGGCGGCCGGGCGAACAGCGAAATGCGCCTGCCCGGCGGTATTCACGGCCTTGTCCCAGCCGGCACCCGGCAGGTCCATGCGTGCTGTGCGCAGATCGGCGTCGAACGTGGCGGACTGGAATGCCATCTGCCAGTCGAACTCGACACGCGCGGTCAGGGCAACCGGGCCCTGCAACAGTTCGCCCGCATCCACGCCGAGCCGGCGGCGAACGTCGTTGCCCACCACCCCACGCGCGGTAACAACGGCCGGCAGGTCCACCGCCGGACCCGCGTTGCGCAGCGGATAGCGGAAGTCCACCTGCATCGGCGCGCCGTTCACCGACATTGTTCCCTGGGCCTCGACGCCGTTGGCATCGGCGCGCAGCGAGACGGTGCCACCGGTCAGCGCCAGCCGGTCCATGACGAGAGGAATGTTGAGATCGCGCAGGTTCACCGCCGCGGCGTACTTGATGTCTTGGGCCGTCAGGCCGTCCTTGATCGGCATGGCGATCTGGGTGCGCGCGGCCATGGCGCCGCCGTAGCCCTGCGGAACCGGAACGTGCAACGGAGGCAGCGCCAGGATGCGGAGGCCCTCGGCCGTCGTACCGCTGGCGACAAACTCGATGACCATCGACGGAATGGGCGAATCGATGCCATCGATGTGCACAGCGCCCTCGCGCAGCGCGAGCGTGCCGACGCGGGCGGACTCGACGGTGAGATCGAACGCCCGCAGCGTCAGGTGCCCTTCGCCCTTCACTTCCTGAAGTGGCGGCTGGCCCGGGAGGTACGTTGACACCCCGCGGCTGAAGGCGAAGCGCAGGTCCACCTCGCCTTTGTGCGGCATCTGGTGCAACTCGCCAGGCAGCACCCGCATGTGCAACGTGCCGGTGTCGGACATGCCGCTCTGCACGTTGCTCACGACCCATTCCCGGCTGCTGGGCGCGAGGGTGATCGGCCACATGGCGTCCAGGCGGTCTGCCGGGACGCTGGTCCACGCGACGTCCACAACGAAGCCCAATCCGGCAGGATCGAAGGTGAACAGGCCAGACGCCTCAGCGCTCGCACCCGACTGCGTCGCAAAGAAATCGCTGATCCGCACGGTGCGCAGGCCGTCGAGCACCGTGCCGCGCATGGCAAGGCTGTCGAAGCCGATGGGAGACGTCCACAGCATGGGCGCGTCGATCACGCTTGGCCCCGCCGCGAAATCGAAATCGATGCGCGCAAGCGAGCCGTCGCGGTTGATGAGCGCCGCCACGTTGCCATCAACGCGGCCATCCACCATCACCCCTGGCGGCATGTTCCCGGCCATGGTCAGCAGCGTGCCGGGCGGCAGATCGTCGAACGACGCGGCAACGGTCAGCAAGCCCGGTACCGCGAGGTAGTCTGCCGTCGCCGTGAACACCACGGCACCGGTATCCAGCGCGAGAACCAGGTCGAGGTCGGCGCTGACGCCGTTGACGCGGCGCGACATGCTGGCGTTGAGCATGGGCGCGAACCACTGCGCGCCGGTAGTGCGGTCCTCGATCCATGCCGTTCCTTCGGCGATGCCGATGGAGGTGAGGTACGACAGGGCGCTGCCTTCGCGCGGCGGCGTATTCAGGCCGCCGAGCAACACGGTCAGCATCGACTCGCCGGGGGCGGCCTGCGCTCGCGCCGCGCCCAAGGCAAAGCGGCCGTCCTCGTTGCGCACGAGGTGCAGGTCCGGCCGGATCAGATCGATGGCCGTTGGCGCAAGCGTGCCGCTTAGGAGCGCCTTGGCCGACAGCGTCACGGAGATCTCGGGCGCCTGAGCGACCAATTCGCCGTCGGGGCCTAATACGCGTACGTCGAGCGCGCGCAGGTCGATGGTGCGCTGCCAGCCACCCCACGCCAGTTGGGTGTCGCCCAGGGCGACGCGGTAGCCGCTCCCGCCCAGCACGAGGGCGTCCTCGAAGTAGGGTTTCAGGAACGTCAGCGAAACAGGCCCGCTGGCAATCAGCCACAGGGCCGCCGCCGCCACCACGACGGCGCCGGCCCCTAGGGCCGTGAGCAGCCGGAAGATGAACCGGTGCGTCCGTTTCAAGCGGGAATCCCCATCATCCGCCTCTCTTACCATGCTGGGGCGAGAGGCGCCCTGCTGCGCCGGAGGTCACCGATAGGGAGAAAAACGGTTCGCCGCAAATGGTTGGGGCCGCTAGCCTGCCCCTTCGGATGCCCCTACCGGTCCCCACGCCCGACACGTTGCCGCAGCCCGCCGACGCGGCCGCGGCAGACCGCCTGATCGACGATCTCGGAGGGGTCGCTGCCTTGCGCTCCGTCCTCAACGATCCCGCGGGCCGAACGCTGCTGCGGGCGATTGGGGGCAATAGCCCTTTTCTGAGCCACGCCGCGGTGCGGGCCCCGGCGATCGTCGAGAGCTTTTGGAGCGAGGGCCCCCGCGCCTGCCTCGACCGCATTCAGCAGGCGACCGCCGCGGCAGCCGATAGCGACTCACAGCCCAGCCTGATGCATGCCCTGCGTGCGCAACGCTGGTCGGCGGCGCTGACCATCGGCCTCGCCGATGTCGCTGAGACATGGGCCGAGCCAGAGGTGACCGCGGCGCTATCGCAGTTCGCGGACGCGGCGATCTCGGCCGCCGTGCGGTTCCTGTTGCGCCAGGCGGCACACGACGGGCGGATCGAAGAACGCCCGGCCGAGGAAAGTGGGCTGATGGTGTTCGGGATGGGGAAGCTCGGTGCCGGCGAGCTCAACTATTCCAGCGACGTCGACCTGATCGTCCTGTGGGATGGCGATCGTGTGCGCCCGCTCGGCGAATACACCGCCGAGGACACCTTCGTGCGGATGACCCGGAGTCTTGTGCGCATCCTCGCCGAGCGGACGGAGGACGGCTACGTCTTCCGCACGGACTTGCGCCTGCGCCCCGACCCGGGCGCAACGCCGGTGGCGATGTCGATGGCAGCCGCAGAAGCGTACTACGAAAGCGTCGGCCAGAACTGGGAGCGCGCTGCGTGGATCAAGGGGCGCGCGGTTGCCGGCGATCCGGTTGCGGCAGCCACGTTCCTGAAGCACCTGACGCCGTACATGTGGCGCAAGCACCTCGACTTTGCCGCCATCGAGGACATCCAGTCGCTCAAGCGTCAAATCCACGCAGTGAAGGGCCACGGGCAAATCGCCGTACGCGGACACAACCTCAAGCTCGGCGCCGGCGGCATCCGGGAAATCGAGTTCTTTGCCCAGACCCTGCAGCTGATTGCAGGCGGGCGCGACCCGTCGCTACGCGGACGGCGGACGACGGAGGCGCTGGCGGCGCTGGCTGCAGCCGGACGCACCACGGCTGGCGCAGCGCGCGACCTGACGCATTCGTACTGGTTCCTGCGCCGCCTCGAACATCGCATGCAGATGATCGACGACGCGCAGACCCATAGCCTGCCCGATGACGACGCAGGATTCCGCCGCGCCGCCCTCTTTTGCGGCTTTGCCGACGAGACGACCTTCGAGGCCGCGGTGCGCAGGGAACTCGAGACCGTCGCCAAGCACTCGGCCCGCCTGTTCGAGAAGTCGCCGCAGCTGTCGGTGGGTGGCAGCCTGGTGTTCACGGGCGTCGAGGACGATCCCGACACGCTGAAGACGTTGTCCTCGCTCGGCTTCCAGGAGCCTTCCAAGGCGGCCGAGATCATTCGTATCTGGCACCACGGCCGATACGGTGCCACCCGCACCGAACGGGCGCGCGAGCTGTTGACCGAGCTGATGCCGCACCTGCTGAAGGCATTCGGCAGCACGCCGAACGCGGACTACGCCTTCCTGCGCTTCGATGCATTCCTGTCGCGCCTGCCGGCGGGCGTGCAGTTGTTCTCGCTGCTGCGCTCGCACACGGAGTTGCTCGACCTGCTGGCGGAGATCATGGGAGGCGCGCCGCGTCTTGCCGAGATGCTGGCGCAACGGCCCAGCATCCTCGACGCAGTGTTGTACCCGCAATTCTTCCGTCCCCTGCCCGCCAGGGAAGTTCTGCGCGCCGAGTTCGAAACCCTGCTCGAGAGTGCCAACAGCTACGAAGACGTGCTCGACCTTGCCCGCACCTTCGCCAACGAGCGCAAGTTCCAGGTCGGCGTACAGGTGATGCGCGGCGGTGCCGACGCCCGCCGCGCCGGCTGGATGTTCACCGACCTCGCGGAGGTGCTGGTGCAGGCGTTGCTGGAGCGCACCGAGGGCGAGTTCGCGCGCCAGCACGGCAAGGTGCAGGGCGGCTCGTTCGGCATTCTGGGCATGGGGAAATTCGGCGCCCGCGAGATGACCGCTGCATCCGATCTTGACGTCATCTTCCTGTACGACGCGCCCGCAGATGCAATTTCGGATGGCCGCAGCAAGTTGCCGGCGGCCGCCTACTACGTGCGCCTCAGCCAGCGCCTGATCACTGCGCTCAGCGCACCGACCGCGCGCGGCCGCCTCTACGAGGTGGACGCGCGCCTGCGGCCATCAGGCATCCAGGGCCAGCTGGCGGTGAGTATCGACGGATTCTTGAAGTACGAGCGCGAGGAGGCGTGGACCTTCGAGCGCATGGCGCTCACCCGAGCGCGGGGCATCGCCGGCGCAACCGCGCTTCTCGCGCGCGCAGGCGACGGCATCCGCGCGCTGCTTGCGCGTGCGGTGGATCGCAACGGCCTGCTGTTCGATGTGGCGGATCTGCGCGCCAAGGTCACGGCGCAGCGCGGCACGCGCAATCCGCTCGACATCAAATACGTGCGCGGCGGGACGCTCGATCTCGAGTTTCTCGCGCAGTACTTGCAGTTGGCATCGGCTGCGGCCCATCCCGGCATCTTGAACGGCGACACCGCGGCCGCGTTCCAGGCGATCGCGGCGGCGGGCACCATCGCTCCCGATCTTGCCGGCAGGCTGGCACGGGCAACCCTGTTCTTGCGCAACGTGCAATCGGTTCTGCGCGCAACCATCGAGGGCGAAACCGCCACCGCCGACACGCCTGAGGCGCTGCTGCGCGGCGTTGCCAAAGCATCGGGAACGTTATCCACAGCCCAGCTCAAGGCTGAACTTGAGAAAACCGAGGCCTGGGTCTACGAACGATTTCAGGAGATGATCGAGGCTCCGGCGGCCAATGTGCCGCCCCCCGAAACGCACACTCGTTGAGGAAGCAATGGCGGCAGAAAGCGGCGGTCCGCACGAAGGCGACAAGGCACCTGCATTCACCCTCGAAACCGATGCGGGCGAAAAGGTGAAGCTGTCCGACCTCAAGGGAAAGAAGGTCGTCGTCTATTTCTATCCGAAGGACGACACGCCAGGCTGCACTAAGGAATCCATCGCCTTCACCGGCAAGCTCAAGGAATTCGAGAAGGCCGGCACCACGGTGGTCGGCATCTCGAAGGACTCGTGCGCGTCGCACGCAAAGTTCCGCGAGAAGTACGCGCTGAAGCACACGCTGGGCGCCGATGAGGACGGCAAGGTCGTCAACGCCTACGGCGTGTGGGTCGAGAAGAATATGTACGGAAAGAAATCGATGGGCATCGAACGCGCCACCTTCCTCATCGATGAGAAGGGCGTTGTGCAAAAGGTTTGGCGCAAGGTCAGCGTTGACGGCCACGCTGAGGCCGTCCTCGAGGCCGCCCGCGCTCTGTAACAATCTTTCCGTTTTCTCGGGTTCGGCGCGCGCAACTGGGAAAATTTTGCCGGTCAGCCTGACACGGGCACGCCGTTTCCGTTGCCAACGCGGACGGGAATCGGTACCAAAGGTTTAAGGGGCTTTTCTGCCGTGGGGACGGCTGGGCCTTAGGCATCCGGGGGTCGGCATGGCCGAGGGCAACAGCTTCCTCAGCGCGGTACGTATGCGCGAAACGCTGGATCGCCTCTTTCCCGAGCGACAGTTCTACTTCCGCAGCGACGGCGTCGTTCGCTTCTTCACGCTGAAGAAGCACACGCAGATCGCTGTCGTCGGTGGCGTCGCGGTCGTGTTCGCGTGGCTGACGTTCACCACCGCGCACCTCGTCTTCCGCAACGAGATCATCGACGCGAAGGACGATCGCATCCGCGAGATTTCCGCGGCGTACGAGCAACTCGCCCAGCGCAGCGTGGACGCCGAGCGCCATTTCCTTTCGATCACCGGCGAGGTCGAGGCGCAGCACCGGCAGTTGCTGGCGCTGGTCGACTACCGCGCCCGCCTTGAGCGCGAAATCCAAGAAGTGCGCAACGCGCTGGAGCGCACGGCCGGGGAACGGGACCACGCCCGCGCGACTCTTCTCGACCTTCAGGGCCGGATCAGTACGGCGGAGACGCAGCTTGCAGCGGCCGCCATCAACGCCGAAGCGCTGACTCGCTCGCTCAACGAGGCGCAGCGCAGCACGCAAATGCTGGCCGCCGCCCGCGACACCGCTCTCTCCGAGAACCGCTCTCTGCTTACGGCGGTGACGGACCTGCGCCGCCTGCTGACGGGCGCGATGACCGCTGAGGAACGCGTGAATGCCGCTCTGGGCGAAGCGAACAGCCGCCTCGCCGAGTCCGAGCGTCAGCGCGATGCTGCGCGGACACGGGGCACCGACCTCGAGCGGCAGATCGCTGAGCTGACTACGCGCAACGTGAATACGTCCGGCCAAGCCAACCAGCTGCTGCAGAATCTCGGCCAGGCCGAGACGCAGACGGCGCGCCTGTCGACCGAACGCGACGAAGCCCTGCAGTCCCGCGACTTCATGGCCAAGCTGGTCGACGAGCTACAGCTGCGCCTCACCAACCTCAAGGGCTCGCAGATCGACCTCGTCACGCGTCTCAAGGACCGGGCGGACGCCAACGTCGCCCTGGCCGAGAACGTGATCCGCCAGACCGGCCTCGACATGGACCGCCTTCTCAGCAATGCGCCCAACGTGGTGGGCGGCATCGCGATGGGCGGGCCCTACATCCCGCTTGCCTATAACGGCCAGACGCTGGGCGACTCGCGCGATCCGTTCTTCCAGACCGTGATCGCCGTCGAGCAGCAGATGGAACGCTGGGGCGCTATGGAACAGCTTCTGGCTGCCCTCCCTCTGGCGGCACCAACCGACAACTTCTCGCTTTCCAGCGGTTTCGGTACGCGGATAGATCCGTTCACCAAGACGAAGGCATTTCATGAGGGACTAGACTTCGTCGGTCCTTTGAACAGCCCGATCAAGTCACCAGCCCCAGGGGTTGTGACGCGCGTCGGTTACTGGGGTTCGTACGGGCTGATGGTCGAGGTCGACCACGGCTTCGGCATCACGACGCGCTACGGCCACCTCGCCAAGGCCACGGTCAAGAAAGGCCAGATGGTGGAATTTCAGCAGGGGTTGGGAACGATGGGCCGAAGTGGGCGAACCACGGGACCCCACCTGCACTACGAAGTGTTGTTCGACGGCGACCCACTCGACCCCGCGAACTTCTTGAAGGCAGGACGCAATGTTTTCAAAAACGGAGACTAAGATGGCCGAATCCCCGAGACCGGTACCCGCCGCGGCGAGCGGTCCGAGGGGTACGCCGTCGATCATCAGCGCCAATCTGCACATCGTCGGTAACCTGAAGACCGAGGGCGAGATCCAGGTGGACGGCGTCATCGACGGCGACGTCACCGCGCAGGCGCTCACGGTCGGATCGCACGCGCGCATCGCGGGCGAGTTGGTGGCCGACGACATCGTCGTGCACGGCCAAATCTCGGGCAAGATTTCGGCGCGCCAGGTGCGCCTTGCCAAGACCGCCAAGGTCGTCGGCGACATCGTCCACGAAGTGCTGGCGATCGAAGCCGGCGCCCACATCGAGGGCCAGTTGCGCCGCCTCGACGAGGAGCCGCGCCGCAAGCCCGAGGCCGTCACCAAGCTGCCCGTCGCCGAGAAGGCCGCGGGCTGATCTGACGTCCCTCTCCTGCCTGCAGGAGAGGGACTTCGTTCGCCATCATGCGCGCGAGCCGCATCGCCGCCGGTGTCGTCGCTGCCGCGCTCATCGGCGCGGGGGCGTATTTATTCTTGCCCCCCGAAGTGGACAATGGCGCCTTCGGCGCGTTCGGCGACGCGGCGCAGCCGGCGCGCGGGATCGAAATCCTGATCCGCGAGCGGCCTGATGGCCGCATGTACTTCCTCCCCGACGCCATCGAGTTGCGCCGCGGCGAGCAGGTGCGTTTCTCCGTCAAGAACGAGAGCGAGAAGCCCCACTACCTGCTGGTGGCGCCGACCACCGACATCACGCGTGCCATGGCACAACTGCGCGGCAACCCGCGTGGCACACTGCCCGCCCCCAACAGCGTCCGCGTCGGGCCTAGCGAAAGCGGGGAAGTGTTCTGGCACTTCACGCGAGCCGGGGAACTGGAGTTCTCGAGCGTGCTGCCGGGCGACCGCGAGGCCGGCCTGTACGGTCGCCTCGTGGTGCGTTGAACCTTCCGCGACGGGAAGCTCGCCGCGTGATTTGACACTTCAAGACAGGCCCGCATACTGACGGTGGCGGCGAAAATCGGCGGCAAGTACACCAGCCAAGCCCCCGCGGCCCGCGGGCAACCTACTTCCGAGGACCGACCTGTGCGTTCCACTATCATCGCTGCCGTGGCCGTTGCCGCGCTCGTCGTCGCCGGCGGCGCGTATTTCGCCATGCGGGGAGACGGAGCGCGGCAGGCCGACAGCGCCCTCACGAGTTTGCAGTCGGCGCCGCGCGCCTACGGGGAGCCGGGCGCCGCCTCGCGCGCTTCGCGTACCATTGAGATCGGCATCCGCGAACTGCACGACGGCCGCATGTACTTCTACCCCGACGTCATCACCGTGAAGGCAGGCGAGCAGATCCGCTTTGTCGTCGCCAACAACGGCGAGTTCGCGCACGAGATGGTCATCGGCACGACGCGCGACAACCTCGCCCGCGTCGAGTTGCGCAAGCGCGACACCGGCCCCGGCGATGACCCGGCCAGCGTGCGGGTCGGTTCCGCCGAACGCGCCGAATTGCTGTGGCGCTTCCCGCAGGGAGGCGAGTTCGAGATCGCCGATCCCCTGCCCGGCTATCGCCAGGCCGGCCTTGTCGGCCGCATCGTGGTGAAGTAGCGCGGCTAGCGCTGCGCGATCTCGGCGTACTTCGCCGCAAACGCATCCAGCGACAGCCGGCCCTTGAACATCGCCGCGCGCGCCTCGTAGCGCGCCAACACGGTGGCACCGGTCAGCAGTTCATCAACCACCTGCTGCGCCGCTTCGCCCGTGTAGGTGCAGGAGTTGGTCGTACACGCGCGCACGTCGAGCGGCGGCAGCGTGTCGATCTGCAAGCGAGCCAGCGCCGGGAATTGCCAGTCGGAGGCAACGCGCACCGTCAGGGCTGGCCTCGTAAACACGGTGACCGCGACCACTCCGAGCTGCCGGTTCTCGTCTTCCACCAGCATGCGCGAGAAGACGCGGCACACCGGCGCGGGATCGAGCGGCGCCTGGCTGCAGTCGCCCCACCAATCGGCGAAGTCCTGCGTGGCCACCCGCACCTCGCCCGCCGCGACCTTGGCGCGCATAGCGGCCGCGGCCGCAGCACGTTCCTGAAGGCCGGGAATCGCCCCCTGCGCCAGGGCACTTGCCGCTGCGGCAACGAACACCGTTGCCGCAAGCGCGCTACGCATCGTCCCGGACGGCCTTGTTCTGGCCGCCGCCCGGCTCGAAGCGCGCCGCGAGGGACGCGTTCATGAAGTCGCCGAGGTCGCCGTCGAGCACGCCCTGGGCGTTGCCCTTCTCGACCCCGGTGCGCAGGTCTTTGACCATCTGGTACGGGTGCAGCACATAGCTGCGAATCTGGTGGCCCCAGCCGATGTCAGTCTTGGCAGCGTTCACCGCGGCCTTCTCGGCTTCGCGAATCTCGAGCTCGCGCTGGTACATGCGCGCCTTCAGCATGCGCATGGCCTCGGCGCGGTTCTTGTGCTGCGAGCGGTCGGACTGGCACTGCACAACGATGTTGGTCGGAATGTGCGTGATGCGAACCGCCGAGTCGGTGCGGTTGACGTGCTGGCCGCCGGCGCCCGACGCGCGATAGGTATCGATGCGCAGGTCTTTTTCCTGGATATCGACCTGAATGTCCTCGTCCACGACCGGGTAGATCCACACGCTGGCAAAGCTGGTGTGGCGGCGCGCAGCCGAGTCGTAGGGCGAGATGCGCACCAGGCGGTGCACGCCGGATTCCGTCTTCAGCCAGCCATAGGCGTTCTCGCCGGACACCCGCACGGTCGCCGACTTCACGCCCGCTTCTTCGCCGGGCGTCTCCTGCTCCCACGTGACCTTGAAGCCGTTGTCTTCGGCCCAGCGCGAGTACATGCGCACGAGCATCTGCGCCCAATCCTGCGACTCGGTGCCGCCCGCGCCGGCGTGTACCTCGAGGTACGCGTCGTTGCCGTCGGCCTCCCCCGACAGCAGGCTTTCCAGGCGCCGCTTGGCGGCGAGGTCGCGCATGCGCTTGAGCTCCGCCATGGTGTCTTGGACGACACCCTCGTCGCCCTCGGCCTCGGCGAGCTCGACCAGTTCAGCCGTGTCTTTGAAGGAGTGCTCCAACTGGAGCACCCGCTGCACGGCCTGCTCGGTGCGCGTGCGGTCCTTCATGATCTGCTGTGCGCGTTGCGGATCGTTCCAAAGGCCAGGGTCTTCGGCCTGGGCGTTCAGATCCTTAAGGCGCTGCTCGGCGCCATCGGAGTCAAAGATGCCTCCTCAGGAGTGCGAGCGACTCCCGAATTTCGGCCGCGATCTGCTCTGCTTCCGCGCGCATGGTGTGTCCTAGTAAAGCCCACGATTGAGGCCCGTGTCCCGCGGCACAAAGCCCTGATCGAGCACCAGGGCCGTGGCGGTGTTGGGCTCGGTGCCCGGGCGGAACGCCTCCAGGATCACGCTCTTGTCAGCCGGCTGCGCCGGCTGGCCGGTCTCGGAGTTCACGCGCACCATCCGCACACCGCTCGGAATACGGAATGGGATCCCCGGCTTGTCCTTGAGCGCCGCGGCCATGAAGTCGCGGAAGATCGGCGCGGCGGCCGAGGCACCCTGCTCCTGCGGGCCGAGCGACTTCGGCCTATCGAACCCGACCCATACGCCGACCGCGAGGTCGGGCGAGAAGCCGACCCACCAGGTGTCGTTCTCATCGTTGGTCGTGCCGGTCTTGCCTGCCAGCGGCTTCTTCACCGAATTGATGACGACGCCGGTACCGCGCTGCACCACGCCTTCGAGCATCGAGACCATCTGGTACGACGCCACCGGGTCCATGACCTGCGGGCGTACGTCGGGCACTGCGGGCTCGGGCTGGCCCGACCAGGCGACGTTCTTGCAGCCAATGCACGGACGGGTGTCGTGCTGGAAGATGGTCTTGCCGCGGCGGTCCTGCACACGGTCGATCAAGGTCGGCGTGACCTTCTTGCCGCCGTTGACCAGCATGGCGTAGGCGTTCGTCAGGCGCATCAACGTGGTCTCACTGGCGCCAAGCGACATCGACAAGTACTCCGGCAGCTTGTCGACGACGCCGGTGCCTTCGGCGACCTGCGCCACCTTGTCCATGCCGATGTGCTGCGCAAGACGCACGGTCATGAGGTTGCGCGACTTCTCAATGCCGAGGCGCAGCGTCGAGGGTCCATAGAACGTCTGGCTGTAGTTGGCGGGCTTCCATTTGCCGAGGCCGGGGCCCTGGTCCACGACGAACGGCGCGTCGAGCACGAGGCTCGCCGGCGTGAAGCCGTTCTCCAGCGCCGCCACGTACACGAACGGCTTGAAGGCCGAACCCGGCTGCCGCATCGCCTGGGTGACGCGGTTGAATTGGCTCTTCTGGAAGCTGTAGCCGCCGACCATGGCAAGCACGCGGCCCGTGTGCGGATCGAGCGCCACCAGCGAGCCTTCGATGTCGGGAATCTGGTGCAGCGCCCACTGGCCCTGCGCCTCGAACGCCTGCACGGCGACGACGTCGCCGACCGCGAGCACGTCCGATGGCTTGCGCGGCACTGGCCCGACGCGTTGGTCCGAGCGCCACGGGCGTGCCCACGCCATGGCGCGCATCGGGATCAGCCCTTTGCCGCCGTTGGTGAAGCCGACTTCGGCTGCATCGTCGCGCAGCGCCAGGACGACGGCGAGCTGGCGATCGGAGCCGAGTTCGGCCGGCACCTTCACGCGCGCCAGACGCTCCGACCACTGCATCTCGGGATAGTCGATGCGGGCGATCGGGCCACGCCAGCCGTGCCGACGGTCGTAGTCTTCGAGACCATCGCGCAGCACATGCAACGCAATGTCCTGCAGCTTTGGGTCGAGGGTCGTGCGCACCGACAGACCGCCGCCGTACAGCTCGTCGAAGCCGTAGCGCTGCGCCAGTTCGCGCCGCACTTCTTCGGCGAAGTAGTCGGCGGTGAAGATTTCCGTCTCGGTGCGCGGATTGATGGCGAACGGAGTCGCCCACGCAGAGTCGGCTTCGGCCTGCGTGATGAACTTCTCTTCGAGCATGCGGCCGATGACGAGGTCGCGGCGATCCTTGGCGCGCTGGGCGTACCGCACCGGGTGATAGTTGGTTGGCGCGCGCGCCAACGCCGCGATGTAGGCGATCTCGGCAACGGTCAGCTCGTCGAGCGGCTTGTTGAAATAGTTCAGCGCCGCGGCCGCGACGCCGTAGGCGCCGTAGCCGAAATACGTTTCGTTCAGATAGATCTCGAAGATGCGTTCCTTCGACAGCGCGCGCTCGATGCGCAGCGACAGGATCCACTCCTTCACTTTGCGTTCGGGGCCGTAGTCGTTGTCCAGCAGCGACAGGCCCGGCATGCGCGCCACCTGCTGGGTGATCGTGGAGGCGCCGATCATGCGGCGATCCTCGCCGAGGTTCCTCAGGTTGGTGACCATCGCGCGCGCCAAGGCGAGCGGATCGACACCGAAGTGGTTGAAGAAGTTCTGATCCTCGGTTGCTATGAACGCTTCCTTGAGCTTCTGCGGGATCGCCGAGTACGGCACGAACACACGCGGCTCGCGCGCATACTCGCTCATGAGACGGCCGTCGCCCGCGTAGACGCGGGTCGTCGTCATCGGCTCCCAGCTGGCGAGGTGGGCGTACGACGGCAGGTCGCGACCGTAGTGGTAGAACACCCACAGGCCTGCGCCCGCGGCCGCGATGAGGCCGACGAACAGCAGAGTGACGAAAGCAGCTAGGAGACGGACCATTCCCGGTAGGGTTCTCGCTTCGTTATGTGCCCAGGGGCCCGAGGCGTTGCAACCTCGCGGAACTTCGTGACCGAAATATGGCCTCGATTCCTGGGCTTAGGCCGTCCGGGTTTATGTCGGATGTTGGTCGAAATAACGGTTAACGGCGCGCGCCACGGCGTCCACCACCGGCTTGCGCCCAGCGGGGCGTGACAGCGCGCGCTCGTCGTTCGGGTTGGATAGGTACCCGAGCTCCACCAGCACCGACGGCACATCGGGTGCCTTCAGTACGGCGAAGCCCGCGAAACGGTGGGTGTTGCGCAAGAGGTGCCAGTCCTTGGAGAACTCCGGCACCAGGTAACTGGCAAACCGCGCCGACAGGTTCATGGTTTCGCGCTGCGCCAGGCTGATCAGAATGGCGGCAACGTTGTTGCCCTGGTCGCCAAGGTCCAGGCCGCCGATCAGATCGGCACGGTTCTCCTTCGCCGCCAGCGCCTCCGCCTCTTTATCCGAGGCCTGCTCGGACAGCGTGTAGATGCTGGCGCCCGAGATGCTGGCGACGTTCACCGAGTCTGCATGCAACGACATGAACAGGGATGCGCCCGCATCCCGCGCCAGGCGCACGCGCTGCTGCAGCGGAATGAAGACGTCGGTGTCGCGGGTCAGCACCACCGTGAAGCGGCCGGAGGCTTCGAGCGTCTGTTTGAGTTCCTTGGCCATCGCCAGCGTGATGTCCTTTTCACGCGTACCGGTGGTGCCGAGGGCGCCCGGATCGACACCTCCGTGGCCGGGGTCCAGCACGACCACCGGCTTGGTATTGCGCGGCCGCTCCGTGATCGGCGGGCGGGCCGCCACCTGCGGCGGGGGTGCGGCCTGGACGGCCGGCCGGTTGGGGACAAAGGCCTCTTTGGAGACCGGCTTCAGGTCCACCACGAGGCGGTATCTGTAGGTGCCTTCGGGCGGCAGCACGAAGGTGCGCGCCACCTCGACCGGCCCGCCGAGGTCGAGAACGAGTCGGGAAGTGTCGGCGTCGAAGCGGCCAAAGCGGAAGCGCTCGATCACGCCGAGGCGGCGCTTTTCGTCGGCGTCGCTCAGTTGCCAGGTGACAACGGGTAGGTCGATGACCACCCGGTAGGGGTCATCGATGACCGAGACCGTGTATTTGACGTTCTCGCTGAGGTCGATGACGAAGCGGGTCGCCCCGTTCTGGTCGCCCATGCGCACGCCCGCCGCAATCGGCGCGGCCTGCGCTGCCGAAAACCCCAGCAACGCCAGACCCAGGATGGCAAAAGGCCAACGGCGCCACGCAACCAGTGCGAATCGTCGTAGAACGGTCAGAAGTCGACTGCGACCGACGATGGGAGAGCCTGCCTGTAGTGTCCGTTACGTATCGGACCCCCAACATATACACGAAATTCTTGTTATCCGGCAACGCCGACACCAAATTCAGGCGCATCTAGTGTGCTAACCCATTGTTGATGGGTCAGCGGTAACAGTAAGATGCTTCTGCGAACCTCCGCAGTCGGCTCACGCGCGCCAAGCTTTGTATTGGGTGCAGCGAGCGGCGCGACGCGATAGCTAAGTTCTTGTTCTAACAGGGATTTTCCGCTTTCGCGGCCGCGCTATGACAGCGCGGAGACCCTTTGGACCCGAAGCCGGACCGGAATGTTCCGGGAGGGGCTGCCTACTCCACCGCCACGGCGGCCGGGTGTGGCGCTCACGGCTTCGCACAGACCAAGGCGGGTGGGATGCCGTAGTTCGCCGGCGGTCCCGCCTGCTATGGAGGCAGCTGCCAACACATGGCAACGCGCTTGCTTATCGACGCCGCTCACCCCGAAGAGACACGGGTTGTAGTCGTTAACGGAACCCGTCTCGAAGAATTCGACTTCGAATCCGCCGCCCGACGGCAACTCAAGGGCAACATCTACCTGGCCAAGGTGACGCGCGTTGAGCCGTCCCTGCAGGCGGCCTTCGTGGATTACGGCGGCAATCGCCACGGCTTCCTGGCCTTCGGCGACATCCACCCCGACTACTACCAAATCCCGTACGAGGACCGGCAGGCGTTGCTGGCCGAGCGCGCGGCAGAGGATGCGGAGCGCCACCACCGCGACGACGATGGCGGGCACGACGGTGGGGTCACGGAACTCCACCACGACACGCCTCCGCCTGCCCCCGAAGTGCTGGAAGGCGCTGCACCGGAATCACTCGGCGACGAGCATTCGGCGCCGATGCCCGAAGGCGAAGGATCATCGGCTGCGTACGGGGATGATCAGCACAACGGGGATCGCAATGGCGATCATGGCAACGCCGACGACGATCGGCACGACCATGGTAACGATCACCGTCACGCCGAGCCCGAGACGATCGGCGGGGACGAGGCGACCGAGTTCCAGCCGCGCCGCCATTCGCGCCGCTACAAGATCCAGGAAGTCATCAAGCGCCGGCAGGTGATGCTGGTGCAGGTCGTGAAGGAAGAGCGCGGCACCAAGGGTGCGGCACTCACCACGTACCTCTCCCTCGCCGGCCGCTACTGCGTGCTGATGCCGAACACCGCCCGTGGCGGCGGCGTTTCGCGCAAGATCACCACAGCCACCGACCGCAAGCGGCTGCGCGAGATCATCGAGGGGCTCGAGGTGCCGGACGGCATGGGCCTGATCGTGCGCACCGCCGGACAGCAGCGCACCAAGGCCGACATCCGCCGCGACTACGAATACCTGCTGCGCATGTGGGACAACGTGCGCGAGCTAACGCTGCAATCGTCGGCGCCCGCGCTCGTGTACGAAGAAGCCTCGCTGATCAAGCGCGCCATCCGCGACCTCTACCGCTCGGACGTCGACGACGTCTTTGTCGAGGGTGAGGAAGGCTACAAGCAGGCAAAGAGCATCATGAAGATGCTCATGCCGAGCCACGCCAAGCGGGTGCAGCGCTACGAAGAACGCATCCCGCTCTTCCATCGCCATCAGGTGGAACAGCAGCTCGACCTGATGCACAGCCCGCGCGTGCAACTGCGCTCGGGCGGCTACATCGTCATCAACTCGACCGAGGCGCTGGTCGCCATCGACGTCAACTCGGGCCGCGCCACGCGCGAGCGCAACATCGAGGAGACTGCGACCAAGACGAATCTCGAGGCGGCAGAAGAAGTCGCGCGGCAGCTTCGCCTGCGCGACCTGGCCGGCCTCATCGTCATCGACTTCATCGACATGGAGGAAGGGCGCAACAATCGCGCCGTCGAACGCAAGCTCAAGGACTGCCTGAAGGGCGACCGCGCCCGCATCCAGGTCGGCCGCATCAGCGCGTTCGGATTGCTCGAACTGTCGCGTCAACGCCTGCGTCCGTCGCTGCTCGAGACCAGCACCGAGACTTGCGCCGCCTGCGGCGGCACCGGCCTCGTGCGCTCGACCGAATCGGCCGCATTGCACGTCCTGCGCGTCATCGAAGACGAAGGCATCAAGGGCAGCGCCCAGTTGATCGTGCATGTGCCGCCGCAAGTCGGCATGTACCTGCTCAACCAGAAGCGCAATGCGCTGGTCGATCTGGAACGCCGCTTTGGGCTGCTCATCCAGATCCTGCACGATCACACCCTGATTCCGCCGGCCCACCGCGTCCTGCGCGAGGCGCGCGCGATCCCGGTGGAGCCGATCGTGCCCCTGCCCGCCCTGGCGGCGCCGAGCACACTTGCCTCGCTGGATGACGACGACGAGGACGAGGACGAGGAGGTCGTCGAAGAGACGATCGAGTCCGAGTCGGAGCCCTCCGAGGAGCGTGCCGAGGTGGTTGCGGCGGACGACGATGGCGAACAGCCATCCGGCCGCCCCGAGAATCGCGAGCCGCGTGGCGAAGGCGATGAACGCGGAGGCAAGCGCCGCCGCCGCGGCAAGCGCGGTGGACGCCGCCGTCGCCGTCGCGAGGACGGCGTGCAGGCTGGTGAAGGCCAGACTGACAACAACCGTGGCGACGTTCAGGGCGACAACGCTGGCGAACCGGCAGGCGACAGCGGCTTCCGCCCGCTGCACCTGGAGATCGGCCGCGAACTCGATGGCGCCCCCGGCGACGACAGCGACATGGAAGCCGCCGACGATGCGGTCGACGATGCCGTGAACGGTAACGTCGGCGATCAGCCGCCGCGCGAAGGGCAACAGGGCGAACGCACGGGCCGCCGCCGCCGCCGCCGCCGTGGTCGCCGCCGCGGTACCGGTGAAGGCCAGGGCACACCCGCACTCAATGGGAACGGCAACGGCAACGGCAACGGTGAGGGCACTCACGCCCCGTTTGAATCTCACGCCGAGCCCGCGCCGTATTCGCCCCCGACCTATGCGCCGGAGCCAAGCTATGCACCGGCTCCGCAGCAAGAAACCCGCTACGAACGCGCACCGGAACCGGCAGCCCCGCCAGCCCCACCCGCCCCTGCCCCCGTGCAGCAACCGGTGATGGAATTGGCGCCCGCACCCGAGCCGGAAGACCCGAACAAGCCACGCCGCAAAGGCTGGTGGAGCTTCGGAAGAGGCTGATCAAACAGAATGGCCGGGGTAACACCCGGCCATTTTCGTTTCGCCTATCGCTTCCAGGCTCGGAGCCGCCGGGCCGCTTCGGCCATTTGTTCGCCCGGACCGGCGATCGCAAAGCGCAGGAAGCGCTTGCCGCGCACCGGATCGAAGTCGATGCCGGGCGTAGCGGCGACACCGGTCTCCGCCAGCATGCGCTCACAGAACGCGGTGCTGTCGCCGGTCAGTTCGCTGACGTCCGCAAACAGGTAGAACGCGCCATCGGCCGGCGCGAGTCGCGCGAACCCTGCCCGCGGCAACTCCTCCAGCAACAGCGCGCGGGTGCGCGCATAGCCCGCCACCTTGGCATCTAGAAACGTCGCGTCATCGAAGGCCGCCTCGGCCGCGATCTGCGAAATGGTCGGCGGCGAGATGTACAGGTTCTGCGCCAGCCGCTCGACGTAGTCGACGAGGTCGGGTGGCAGCACCGCCCACCCGACGCGCCAACCGGTGAGCGAAAAGTACTTCGAGAAACTGTTCACGGCGATCGCGTCAGGCGTGACCTCGAGCGCGCAAACCGCACGCGTGCCGAAGGTGATGCCGTGATAGACCTCATCGGACACCAGTCGCACGCCATTTGCGGCGCACCACTCGGCGATCGCCCGCATCGCGGGCGCATCGAGCATCGTGCCGGTCGGGTTGGCCGGGCTCGCGACGATGAGGCCGTCGAGCCGGCCGGCGCGGCCCAGTAGCTCGGGCGTCGGCTGAAAGCGTGTCTCGGGCCCGGTCGGGATGCCGACAGGAGTCATGCCGAGCGCCGCCAGGATGTTTCGGTATGCAGGATAGCCGGGCTCGGCGATGCCCACCCGGGCGCCATCCCCGAACGCAGCCAGGAACGCCAGCAGGAACCCGGCCGACGACCCGGTCGTGATCGCGATCCGCTCCGCCTCCACAGAAATGCCGTAAGCGTCGCGATAGTGGCGCCCAATGCGCGCCCGCAACGACGGCAGACCCAGGGCCTCGGTATACCCAAGCCGGCCGGCGAGAGCCGTCTGCGCCGCGGCCAGTGCCTTGGGGGGTGCGCCGCCCCCGGGCTCGCCCAGTTCGAGGTGCAGGACGTCGGCGCCGGCCGCTTGGCGGCGGTTGGCAGCTTTCAGCACCTCCATGGCATAGAATGGGGCGATCCGTGCCCCGCGTGCCTCGGGAGTACTTGTTGCGCGCGACGAACCAGGTTTCATACGGAGAACGAACGATGCGGTTGCAGCGATCAGAGGTGCGGACGCAGATGCGAGCCATCGTTGCCGCGGCGCTCGTGCTTGCGCTGCCGTTGCAGGCGCTCGCCGCCGACGGCGGCGGGCTCATCCGCGACGCCGAGATCGAACATAACACCCGCGTCCTGGCCGCACCAATTTTCGCCGCCGCCAACCTCGACCCGACGGTGGTGGAAATCAACTTGGTGGACGACTCGCGCATCAATGCGTTCGTCGCCGGCGGCCAGCGCGTGTTCCTCAACACCGGATTGATCCTTGCCGCGCGCGACCCGCTCGAAGTTGCGGGCGTCATCGCACACGAGACCGGCCACATCTCGGGCGGCCATCTGGCGCGCACCCAGCAGGCCCTGGCGGGCGCGACGGCGCAGAGCATCGTGGCCTTCATTCTGGGCGCGGCAGCCATCGCCGGTGGTGCCGCCGATGCCGGCGCCGCGATTGTGCTGGGCGGCCGCGAGGCGGCGGAACGCTCGCTGCTGCGCTACTCGCGCACGCAAGAATCGGCCGCCGACCAGGCGGGCCTCTCACTCCTGATCAAGGCCGGCTACTCACCGCGGGGCCTCATCTCGTTCATGGAGCTGATGGCGCAGCAGGACGGCTTGCTGGAAAGCCGCCAGGACCCGTATGTGCGCTCGCACCCGGTGTTCCCCGAACGCCTCGCTGCGCTGCGGGAGCGCGCCGCCGCCGCGGGACCGGAACGCCCGCTACCGGCGGGAACGGTGGAGGCGTTTGCGCGCACGCAGGCCAAGATCTTTGGCTTCACGCAGCCGCTCGGCGCCACGTTGCGCAAGTATCCCCTGGCGGACACCGGGTTCGCCGCACGGTATGCGCGGTCGATTGCGTATCACCGCGCCGGCCGCATCGACGAATCGTTGGCCGAGCTCGACGCCCTGCTAGCGGCGCAACCGAACGACGCATACGTGCAGGAATTGCGCGGGCAGATTCTGCTGGAGCACGGACGCGTCGCCGACGCCATCGAGTACTACACGCGCGCCGTGGCGCTGGCGCCGATGGAACCCCTGATCCGCATCGGCCTGGGTTCCGCGTTGGTCGCCACCGAGGATCCGACCCGCACGGCGACCGCGATCGACCAGCTGCGTACCGCCGTCAACCAGGAGCCGCGCAACGCCGATGGGTGGCGCGTCCTCGCGGTCGCGTTTGGCCGCGCGGGCGAAGTGGGTCAGGCGTCGCTCGCCAGCGCCGAGCAGAATGTTCTCGTTGGCAACTCGCGCGAGGCCTTGCGCTTTGCGGAAATGGCCATCCGCCGCATCGACTCCGGATCGCCGGGCTGGCTGCGCGCGCAGGACATCAAACGCGTGTCCGAGGAACGCCTGAAGCAGCAGCAATGAGAAGCGCGCTCGCAGCATTTGGTGCGGCCGCCGTACTTACAGCGGCGGTGGCAGGCGCGGCCGTGTGGTACGCACCCGTTGCGTTCGAGCGCATGCTGCACAGCTATCTGAACGACCACCCCGAGATCGTTGCCGAAGCCCTGGAACGCGTGCAGCAGCGCGAAGAGGCCGCCATCGGCGACCGCAAGCTCGCGATGCTCGCCTCCAAGGCGCAGGAGCTGCGCTACGACCCGCGCCTGCCGGTGCTCGGCAATCCGGCGGGAGAGATCACCGTGGTCGAGTTCTTCGACTACAAGTGCCCCTTTTGCCGCCAGTTCCATCCGCAGCTCGCCGGCTTCCTGGAGCGCAACCCGAACGTCCGCTTCGTGTTGCAGGACCTCGCCATTCTGGGGCCGGAGTCCGTGCTGGCGGCGCGCGCTGCACTTGCCGTGTGGGAGCACGACAGGCCGCATTTCGCCAAGTTCCACGACGCCATGATGCGCTACCCCGGCCGCTTCGATGAAAATGCCGTCCTGCGCATCGCCGCCGACGCCGGCATCGACAAAGACGCCCTGATGCTGGACATGCAGGATCCCAGGATCGACCGCCGCCTGGCCGAAATCCGTGCCCTCGGTGTTACCGTGGGTATCAGCGGCACGCCCGCGTTCCTCATCGGCGATGTGATGGTGCCGGGCTACATCGACGGCACGCAGGCCGAACAGCTTGTGCTGCAGGCCCGCGAAAAGTGCACAACCTGCGGCTCGCCGGGCGGCTGAGAGCTGAGGCCTTCGGCCCGTACATCGGCGGAAGGGGGACCAATGCCGAGTGCTAGGGCAACGCGTACGTGGAAGGCAGACTGGCTCATCCCCGCCAGCGGTCGCAGTTGCCCAGCGTCTCGCCCGCGGTGGCGAAGGCTTTATAGCTACTGGCGCAAGGCGGAGGAAACAGGAGCGCGGTACGTCAGGAGCGACGGAATCGCTGCCAGCAGCACGCTGATCGCGATGATGACGGCCACGAGGCCGTACTCCTGCGCACCGAGTGACACCGGCAGGGTCAAGCCAGTCTGACCGGCGAACACTGCCGACAGCAGGCGCGCCGTTCCCCACCCCACACCGAGACCAAGCACGGCTCCCACTGCGATCATCAACGTCACGTTGAGCCAGACGGTGAAGAAGATATAGCCCTGCGACGCGCCCATGGCGCGCAGCACGGCGATGGTCTTGCGCCGCAGCGCGAGCGCCGCGAGTACCGCGAGCAGCACGGCCCCCACCACGAGAATTTGCGTGATGACGGACACGACCGCGAGCAAGTCGCGCACGTCGCCCAGCATGGAATACAGCTGCAGCAGAACCTCCGCCGGAAACAGCGCCATGGTGCGTTCGTCGGTGCGGTACTGCTGGCGCAAAGTGTAGGCCGCGGCGACGGTCGCCGGCTTCACCACAATGGCCGGCACGCCCGGCACGTACGCGCGATCGAACGGCGCGCCGAGCGGCAGCGCGTTCAGCTCGTCCTGGGTCGGACCGTCTTCGTCATGTTCGCCTGCGTGCCCTTCGTGGCCTTCCTCGGCCGCGAGGCTGTAGATGTTGGCGTACTCGGGATGTCCCGCCGGCAGGCCGTGCACCCACCACACGGCCTCGATCGGCGCAATGATCGCTCGGTCCCACGGATTGCCGAGGCGCGGCATGCGGCCGACCACCCTGTACTGCAGGTGCGAGTGGCCTTCCTCGGCCATGCGGCCGTGTGACGGCACGAACCTATCGCCAAGCTTCAAGCGTACGTCGCGGCCAACGACGACCTCGTTGATGGCATGAAAGGCGCGCCCTTCTTCTAGCGCGCCGCCGCCCTGGGTGAGGAACTCCTTCGTGCTGCCGATGATCGGGTAGCCTTGGTAATTGTCACCGAAGCCGATTGGCGCGGCGAACTTCACCCGCGGATTGTCGATCAAGTCCTGCAAGATGTTGCCGTCGATCAGGTCGATCGGCGAGGGCTGCAGGTAGATCGTGCTGAGCACCAGTTGCGTTTCGCTGCCGCGGGCGCCGATCAGCAGGTCGAAGGCGGCGGCCGCCTGCGTCGTGCCCTCGCGCAGTGCGCGTTCCTGGGCCGAGATGCCGACCCCCAATCCGACGGCGAGCGCGATCAGCACGATGATGACCAACACGCCGCCCTTGGCCTGCTTGACGTCGGCGGCGATGATCGGGAGCGGGTTCGCCATGGTGCGCAAAACCTTAGCGGCGCGGCCCGCCGGTGGCTACGTAGAATAGGGTTGTGCTACCTGTTGCACAGGGAGGAACGGTGGACACCCAGGTCGCCCAGCGCACCGGCGCACTCCGCGTCGAAGGGTTAAAGCTCACCTACGGCGCCACCAAGCGCAGTGGGGGCGAGCGGTTCACCGTGCTCGACATCGACCGCATGGAGATCGAGCCCGGTGCCATCGTCGGCATCACCGGTCCGAGCGGCTCGGGCAAGACGTCCCTCCTCTACACGCTCACCGGCATCGAGAAGCCCGAGCGAGGCATGATCCGCTGGGCCGACACAGACATCACCAAGTTGTCGGAACGGGCGCGCGACCGCTGGCGGCGACGCGATGTCGGCTTCGTCTTCCAGGATTTCCACCTGATACCGATGATGTCGCCGCTGATGAACGTGCTGCTGCCCCGCACCTTCGAGGGGTTCCGCATCGGCGCCGCCATGCGCAAGCGCGCCCTCGACCTGCTGGAAACCGTCAAGGCGCCTGCCGCCCGTGCGACGGTGGCCACCATGTCGCGCGGCGAGCAGCAGCGGGTCGGCATCGCCCGCGCCCTCATCAACCGGCCCCGCATCATCGCGGCCGACGAACCGACCGCCAGCCTCGACGCCGACGCCGGCCGCATTGTCATCGACCTCTTGCTTTCCCAGGCTCAGGCGACCGGCGCCACCCTTTTGGTGGTCACCCATGACCCCGCTTTCCTTGCAAGACTGAAGCGGGTGTACCATCTACGGGGTGGGAAGCTCCTTCCCTCGTAGGAAGCCTTCATGCAGGTCCGTACCGGCATTGTGGTCAGCGTCGCCGCCGCCGCGCTCGTGGTGGCACTGGTCGCCGCGTCCGAGGGGTTCGATGCCCATCGCGCCGGCCCTACGGCGGCCGCGCCGGTCACGGCCCAGGTCGGCGGTGCCGGCGGCGAATGGCACGACTACTTAGCCCCCGCCTTCACCCAGGACCTTGCCAGCCACAAGACCGTGCTGGTCGCGGTGCACGCGAGCTGGTGCACCGACTGCGCCGCGCAGGCGCCGATCATGGCGCGTCTGCTGCAGGAGCCGAAATTCGATGAAGTCGCCGCGTACGTCGTGAACTTCGACCGGGAACGCAAGTTCCTGAGCGCACATAAGGTGCGCCAGCAATCGACGCTGCTCGTGTTCAAGGACGGTGTCGAAGTTGCGCGCTCCGTCGCCGACACCAGCGAAGCCCGTATTCGTGCCCTGTTCGAGCAGGGCCTGTAGGAGGGTCGTGCCATGACGTTCACCGACGACAACCAGCGCGGCCCAAGCGCCTTCGACCGCGCGCTGGGTCATGAGACAACGCTACCCGTCGTCGTGTACGCGCTCTTCCTGGTCGGACTGTTCACCGGCGGGCTGGCGTCGCTGGTCGGCGTCATCATCGCCTACGTGCAGCGGCGCAAGGTCGAAGGCTCGTACCTCGCCACGCATTACCGCTATCAGATCCGCACCTTCTGGGTCGGCCTGCTGTATGCCTGCATCTCCGCGTTGCTGACGATCATCGGCATCGGCATCGTGCTGGCCGTGGCCGTGCTGCTCTGGGTCGCCGTGCGCTGCATCCTCGGCCTCAACCGCCTGGGCAAGCACCAGCCGATCGCAAATCCGGCTACTTGGCTCTGGTGAGTCCGTGCCTCAGCGCGAGGAGCGAATTGCGCGGCGACTAGGCCAGCAGATTCCAGGTGGTCAGCACCGGATACAGCAGTACCCACCCGAGCGTTGTGCCGATCAACGTGGCGCGGTTGAAATTCGGGATGCCGATTCCGAACAGCGCGTAGAAGAAGCTGAACGCCGCCGCCCCGGCGGGCACCGTCCACAACAGCAGGCCGAACGGCACTCCCGCCATACCCTGGGCCATGGCGAGACCGAGCGTGAGGTGCGTCAGCTGCCAAGCGACCCATCCCACCAGCGCCAGACCGCCGAGCGCGCCGACCAGGCCGATCGCGTTGGCCAGGCGCCGCTTCCAACCGACGATCAGGCCCGCCAGTGACACGAGCGCGCCCAGCGCGAGCAGTCCCACTGCAATGCCGATGAAGGCGCGCTGTACGGTGTCGGTCTCGAAGACGGGCGCGCGCTCCCATACCTCGTGGCCGCGCAGAAGGTAGGTTACGTCACCCTCCCCGCTGCGCAGGAAACGCACGAACTCGGGCCCGCTCTGGAACAGGTCGAGACCGATCTTCTGGAACTGCTTGCCCTCGATCACGATGCGCACATCGCTTTCGGCATCGACACGCACCGATTGCAGCAGGCGGATCGCTTTGAGCGGCGTGTCCTTGTCGATGGCAGCAACGCGGTACTGCCCGGCGTAGTCGGCGCGGTCGTCGGGCGCGATGTTGCGCACGGGAACCGTAGGTGCGCTGGTCTCCGGCCACAAGGCGCCCACCATCTCGGTGGCGAGATCGTGCACCAGTACGCCGGTGCGGCTCAGCTGCTGCAGTCCTTCGTACGCGCCGCCATTCGCGGCGATGAACACGGCAAGCCCGAGCTCGGGCACCACCGACACCTGGGCGGTGTAGCCGCGCACCAGGCCCGTCTGCGTCCAAACCGTGCGAGCGCCGAGCGGCGTCTGTTCCAGCGCCAGCGAGCGGCCCGGCATGCTTGGATGGTTCGTGGCGCGGCGCATCAGCAGCTGGCCGTTGGCCTCCTCGCTCCACAGACGAGTGCCATCTGGCTTGGAGCCGCCATTCGTAACGACTTGCAGCAGCTTCGCGATGTCGGCAGCCGTCGTGATCAGCCCGCTGGCGGGCGGCAGCGAGGGGAAGTCGAGCGGTACCGGCTCGAGCGTCGCGCCCCAGTGGTGCCCGGATGCGATCGTGCTGCGGATCGCCGCTGGCGGCTTGGGATCGAACGTGCTGTTGGTCATTCCGGCGGGCGTCAGCAGCACACGCTGCGCCAACTCCGGGAACGGCTGGCCGGCGGCAAATTCCAGCGTGAGCCCTGCCACCGCGAGACCGTGCACGGACGGCAACACTGCCTGCCCCGCCTGCAGAACCAGAGGCGGCATGGCCGCCATCAAGTATTCCCGCAGCGGCTGCAGCTGACTTTCTCCGGCAACGAACTGACCCAGCAGACGGTCGGCGTATCCGGCGCTGTGGGTCAGCAGGTCGGTGAGTGTCAGCGTGGACGGACTCGGAATGCTGAAGCCGTTGCGCTCCCACAACGGATGGATGTCCTGCTGCAGCCGCACGGTTCCCGCCTCGGCGGCGGCGAGAGCGGTTGCGGCGGTGGCGAGATGCGACACGGCCCCAACGCGCACGCGCGTGCGCTCGGGATCCATCGGCACCGTCCGGGCGCCGTCGGCGAAGCCGTAGCCTTTTTGCAGGATGACCGCGCCGTTGTAGACAACGGCGACCACGGCGCCCGGCGCTTCCCCGGCGGCGACGCGTCGCGCGACATGCGCGTCGGTCCATGCCGCGACTTGCTCGGCGGCGGGCCCTGCCGTCTGCGCCACGCTGGCGGTGACGCCGGCGCACGTCAGCGCAGCCGCGAGCATCCCCGCGCAGGACCACACCCCCCTGCCCATCGGTGCGCTTCTTTCGTTAGATGAGGCCGGCGAGCGGCGAGGAAGGATCGGCGTAGCGTTTCTTCGGCATGCGGCCGGCAAGGTAGGCCTGTCGGCCGGCTTCCACGGCAAGGCGCATCGCGCTCGCCATGCGTACAGGGTCGCGCGCTTCGGCGATGGCGGTGTTCATCAGCACGCCGTCACAGCCAAGCTCCATGGCGATCGCCGCGTCCGATGCAGTGCCAACGCCGGCGTCCACGATCACCGGAACGTTCGCCTGCTCGACGATCAGCCGGATGTTGATCGGATTCTGGATGCCGAGGCCCGACCCGATCGGCGCCGCCAGCGGCATGATCGCCGCACAGCCCACGTCCTCGAGCTTGCGCGCGAAGAGCGGATCATCGGTGCAGTAGACCATGACGTCGAAGCCGTCCTTGATCAGCACCTCCGCCGCCTTCAGCGTCTCGATCATGTCGGGGTACAGCGTCTTCTTGTCGCCCAGCACTTCGAGCTTCACCAGCGACCAGCCGCCTGCCTCGCGTGCCAGGCGCAATGTGCGCACGGCCTCGTCGGCGTTGTAGCAGCCGGCCGTGTTCGGCAGGTACGTGTACGTCTTCGGGTCCAGGTAATCTGCCAGCATCGGCTTGCCCGGTTCCGCAATGTTCACGCGGCGCACGGCGACCGTGACCATGTCGGCGCCCGACGCTTCCACCGCGGCACGCGTCTGCTCGAAGTCCTGATATTTACCGGTGCCGACGATCAGGCGCGACGCGAACCGCCGCCCGGCAACCACCAAGGGATCGCCGTCGGCGGCATCCAGTGCCGCGGCCGGCCCGGCTCCGCCGCCGATGAAATGCACGATCTCGACGCGGTCGCCGTCGTTCAACGTCACGCGCGGGTACTCGGAGCGCGGCACGATCTCCAGGTTGCGCTCGAACGCGATTCGGCGCGGGTCGAGGCCGAGATTCGTCAGCAACGAATCGATGTTGAGGGGAGCCGGAAAGTCCCGGGCCTCACCGTTGATCGTCAGGCGCATGCTCTTACTGCGTGTGGGGAAACGGGGTGATCTCGGCGGAGTATGGTGGCCCGCCCCCGCCCGATCAACCGGCCACCCCCCGAGGTGGCAGACAAAATCGCGCCATCGCCACGCGGTCGCGAGCCCGGCGGGCGCGGGCACGGCGACAAGGCTGGCGCCTGCATGCGCGGAGCGAGGCGCGACCGCCCCGGCCCAACCCCTAGTGGTTCGTTGCGCCGGAGAGGCCTCGTGCTATAACCGGCCCGGCCCCAGGCGGGCTAAGCCGCGATCCGGTACGTAGCGATCGACTCTTTGGCTCTGCCCCATGGACTCATCCGTCCTAGTCCTGAACGGCCCCAATCTGAACCTGCTGGGCACGCGCGAGCCCGACATCTATGGCAGCGAGACGCTGGCGGACATTCAGGCCAAAGTCGAACGCCGGGGACGGGAGCGCGGCCTGGCGGTGAACTTCCGCCAGAGCAATGCCGAGCACGAGTTGATCGAATGGATTCATGCGGCGAAGGGCAGCGCGGACGGCATCATCCTGAACGCGGGTGCCTTCACGCACACCTCGATCGCCATCGCCGATGCCCTCTCGGGCGTGGCGCTGCCGGTCGTGGAGGTTCACCTGTCGAACATCTATAAGCGGGAGCCGTTCCGGCACCATTCGCACATCAGCCGCGTGGCCGAAGGCGTTATCTGCGGTTTTGGCAGCGACAGCTACCTGATGGGCGTGGACGCGATGGCCTCGATACTCGCCCGCCGGCTGGCCGCCACGGGCGCGTCCCCACTAAGAAAGGCGAAATAGCCGATGGCCGCTAAGGTCGACCGCGAGCTGATCAGCGCCCTCGCTGCCCTGCTCACCGAGAACAATCTTACCGAGATCGAGTGGAGCGAAGGCGACCGCCGCCTGCGCGTCGTGCGGACGCCTGCGCCGATGGTCGCCATGGGCGCGCCGATCATGCAGGCGCCCGCCAGCATCGCGGCACCCGCCGGTGGCGCTCCGGCCGCCGCGGCCGAATATACCAAGGACCATCCGGGGGCGGTGACGTCGCCGATGGTCGGCACCGTGTATTTCTCGCCCGAGCCTGGCGCCAAGCCGTTCATCGCCGAGGGCCAAGAAGTGAGGCAGGGCCAGACGCTGCTCATTGTCGAAGCAATGAAGACGATGAATCCGATCCCCTCCCCGCGTGGCGGCACCGTGCGCCGCATCGTCGTGAAGGACGCGGCCCCGGTCGAGTTCGGCCAGTTGCTGATGATCATCGAATAACGTGTTCGAGAAAGTTCTCATCGCCAACCGCGGCGAGGTTGCGCTCCGCATCCACCGCGCCTGCCGCGAGATGGGCATCCACACCGTTGCCGTTCACTCCACGGCCGACGCGGATGCCATGCACGTGCGCCTTGCCGACGAGGCCGTCTGCATCGGCCCGCCGCCCGCGGCCGAGAGCTATCTGAACATCCCGTCGATTCTGGCCGCGGCCGAGATCACCAACGCCGACGCCATTCATCCGGGCTACGGATTCCTGTCGGAGAACGCACGCTTCGCCGAGATCGTGCGCGAACACGGCGTCACCTTCATCGGCCCGACGCCTGAGCACATCCGCCTGATGGGCGACAAGATCGCGGCCAAAGACGCCGCAAGAAGCCTGGGTATTCCCGTCGTGCCGGGTTCCGACGGGCCGGTGCCGAATCTCGAGGTCGGCCTCAAGGTCGCCAAGGAGATCGGCTATCCGGTGTTGATCAAGGCGACCGCAGGCGGCGGCGGCCGCGGCATGAAGGTCGCCCACAACTCCGACAAGCTGTCGGAGGCGCTATCGACCGCGCGCGCCGAAGCGGGCGCCGCGTTCGGCAACGATCAGGTCTACATCGAGAAGTACCTGTCCACGCCGCGCCACATCGAAGTACAGGTGCTGGGCGATTCGCACGGCAACGTCATTCACCTCGGCGAGCGGGAATGTTCGCTGCAGCGCCGCCACCAGAAGATTCTCGAAGAGTGCCCCTCGCCCGCACTGAATGCCTCCGAGCGCGAGGCCATCGGCGACGTCGTCGTGCGCGGACTCACCAAGCTCGGCTACCTGGGCGCCGGTACCGTCGAGTTCCTGTACGAGGACGGCAAGTTCTACTTCATCGAAATGAATACCCGCGTGCAGGTCGAGCACCCGATCACCGAGGCCGTAACCGGCATCGACATCGTGCGCGAACAGATCCGCATCGCTGCGGGCGCCCCGCTTGGCTACACCCAGAAGGACGTCACCTTTCACGGCCACGCCATCGAGTGCCGCATCAACGCCGAGAACCCGGTGACCTTCGCCCCCTCTCCCGGCCGGGTGACCGACTATCATCCCCCGGGTGGGCTAGGCGTTCGGGTCGACTCGGCCCTGTATGCGGGCTACTCGGTGCCGCCGTACTACGATAGCCTGATTGCGAAGCTGATCGTTCATGGGCCTACTCGCAACGAATGCTTGATGCGGTTGCGGCGCGCATTGGAGGAGTTTGTGGTGGGTGGCGTCGATACGACGATCGACCTGCATCGCAAACTAGTGACCAACGCCGACTTCGTGAACGGCCAGTACGACGTGCACTGGCTCGAACGCACGATGGCGTCCTGGCGCTAGGCGCCAAGCCAGCTTCAAGATGCGCAGCGGGATCCTCATGGCCCGCGTGACTCTCGACATGCTGCTGCGGGCGTATGCCCAGGGCATCTTCCCAATGTCCGAGAGCCGTCACGACCCTCACATCAGTTGGTTTGACCCACACAAGCGCGGCATCCTGCCGCTCGAAGACTTCCACGTGCCGAAGCGCCTTGCGCGCACCGTCCGGCAGCAGCCGTTCCAGGTGAAGACCGACACCGCGTTCCAGCGCGTCGTCGAGGGCTGCGCCTCGCCCCGCCCCGGCCGCTGGACCACCTGGATCAACGACTCGATCATCGACATGTTCACGGGCCTCTACGGCATCGGGCACGCGCACAGCGTCGAATGCTGGGAAGGCAGCGAACTCGTCGGCGGCCTGTACGGCGTTTCGCTCGGCGCCGCGTTCTTCGGCGAAAGCATGTTCTCGGTGCACCAGGACGCCAGCAAGGTGGCCCTCGTATACTTGGTCGCCCGCCTGCGCGCCGGCGGCTACACGCTTCTCGACACGCAGTTCGTCACGAGTCACCTGCAGCGCTTCGGCGCCCTGGAGATTTCTCGCGCGGAATATCTGAAGCGACTGAAGGTCGCCGTCACCAAGGACGCCGACTTTCACCGCCTGCCGGCGAACGCGCCGCCGGATGACGTGTTGAAGCTCGCGAAGATCGACGAGATCGCCGCTAGCTAGGTCGCGCTATCGCGTACCCGGTATCTCGCAGCCGATGACCGACAGGTCGTAAACCGGATGCTCCATCGCCGCGAGCGCGGGGCTGGAGGCGAACATCCAGCCGGAGTACGCGAGCTTTGGCGTGCCACCGGTGCCTAGGTCGTAGACTTCCAGGAACACCGTCGTTTCCGGGGGCTCTTCGGGCGAGCGCTTGGTGCAGGTCCGTGCGGTTATCAGAAGCGTCCCGAAGCGCACCGGCTCATTGATCGGCGAGCGGATGGTCGAGATGCGGCCGGTGACTTTGTCCAAGCCCTGCAGCACGGCGATGCGATTGCCGACCGCTGCCTGCCCTGCCGCGCTGTGTGCAAAGAAAAGAGACGGGAGCGCCAACAGCGCCGCGAGCAACCGCCGATTCATGCCTACGGAGTGGCGAGGCCGGGAGGCAGGCCCGTGTTTGCAGGCGCGGCGGGCGGCGTGGCCGGCGCGGGCGTCCCGCCCGTGGGCGCAACCATGCCACCGCCCAGGAACTTGCCCAGCAACTGCTCGAGGCTGACCGAGGCCTGGGTGTAGCGGATCTCTTGTCCGGGGTTCAGCATGCGGTCATCACCGCCCGGCACCAGCGACAGGTACCGGCCGCCGAGCAGGCTTTCGGACTCAATGGTCGCCGACGTATCGGCCGGGACCTTGATGTCCGGCTGCACCGTGAAGGTGACGATGGCGCGGTAGGTGATCGGGTCGAGCGACTGGCGCACGACCGAGCCGATCTTGATGCCGCCCATGCGCACGTCGGAGCCGATATCGAGACCATCGACGCGATCAAACCGCGCCGCCAGTTCGTAGCCTGCGACGGTGCCGTTGTTGGCGACGCGCACGGCGAATGCCAGGAACGCGACGCCCACCGCAATGACCACGGCGCCGAGCAGCGTCTCGATCAGCGAATTCTGCATTTAGGCCAACCGCGCGCTCAACTCGGGCGCCGGGGCTCGTCGCCGGACGGGCGCCACGCTTCATAGTCGCCGGTCGCCTTGGGACGTCGGCCGCCGCGTGCCAGGCTGCCCGGCGGACGCCAAGCATCGGCCGTACCGGTCAGGTTGGGCACATGCGGCTGTTCCCAGGCGTGCTTCTTGCGGTCGGCCTTGGGCACCTCGGCCATCGTGCCGTGCAGCCAGCCGTGCCACTCGGAGGGCACCTTCGAAGCCTCGACCTCGCCGTTGTACAGAACCCAGCGCCGGGTCGGCCGGCCGCGCGCGTCGTCGCGCGAGCCGTTGCGTTCCTGAAAATAGCGATTGCCGGCGGCGTCGGTGCCGACCAGTTCGCCCTTCCACCGGGTGAACAGCGATGTGCCCAGGGGCTCATTGGCCCACCAGCTGAAGAGGCGCGCTACCAGTCCCATCCGCCTGACTCTGCTCCCAAATTCGGGTCGGACTATGGCACCCGCGTTGGGGAAACGTCCAGCCGCGCGCCTGAGGCGCGCACAAACAAGATTGTGTGGATAATCACAAATGCCACACAAAATATGGTTGACCGTTTTTTCCGGCCCACACTAGAGTTCGTGCCTCTCGCGGCCCCAAGCACACGCTGTGGATGGAGCCGGCACCGAGCGGAAGGCACGGGACGACAACCGGCCGTGAGCGTCTCCTCACCGCAGGCCAGTTAAGAATTTCGCCTGCGCAAGCCGCACTAGCAGCGCGGTCGGTTCTTGATCCTGTCCTTCCGCCTGGTCGCCCGGCAGCGAACGCTGCCTGCAGAGAGCAAATCCAATGCGCGTGCCGGACGGAAAATACGGCGGAGTGTTCGAAGGCGAGTTTGGCACCGGGATCCTATGGGTCACCCTGCACAACGGCCGGATGGTGGCGCGCGACGCCAACGGCAACACCTACGACGGCACGCACGAATACGATCCGGCCACCGGGATCAACACCTTCTGCGGCGAAATCCTCGTACGGCCCGGCAAGACGTTGGTCACCGACCCGCGCGCGCGCGCCGGCTTCGAGTTGGTCCGCTACGAAGCGCGGATGCGGGGCGAGGAGCTCGGCACCCCCGTCGACGCCACGACGGCGTTCGGAACCGTTCGCCTGACCCTGCGGCCGGAAACCGCCTAGTCACCGCTTCTGTGGTGCGCAAACACAGTATGTTGTTGTAGCGGATTGACTCCCTACTAGGCCTTGGTTGATCCTACCCCTAGCGAGCGGTGTGTTATTGCGCACCATATTTAGTCTCTGGGGGACTTCGAACCATGCGTATCCAGCGTCACTTCACGGAATCCGGCCAGGACCCCTATGCCCGGATTCCCTTCCGATCCGCCAACAGCGAGATTCGTAACCCCGACGGTTCCACGGTCTTCAAGCTCGACGCCTTCGCGGTGCCCGAGCAGTGGAGCCAGGTTGCCGCCGACGTGCTGGCGCAGAAGTACTTCCGCCGCGCCGGCCTTCCCGTTCTGCTGAAGGCCGTCGAAGAGAACGACGTGCCGTCGTGGCTGTGGCGCAAGACCGCCGACACCGCCGCCCTCGCCCAATTCCCCGAGAAAGAGCGCACCACCGGTGAGTCCGATGCTCGCCAGGTGTTCGAGCGCCTCGCCGGTACGTGGACGTATTGGGGCTGGAAGGGCGGCTACTTCGACTCCGAAGAAGACGCGCGCGCGTTCTTCGACGAGCAGCGCTACATGCTCGCCGCCCAAATGGCCGCGCCGAATTCGCCGCAGTGGTTCAACACCGGCATCCATTGGGCCTATGGCATCGAGGGCCCGGCCCAGGGTCACTACTACGTCGACTGGCGCACCGGTGAGATGTGCCGCTCCTCCAACGCCTACGAGCACCCGCAGCCGCACGCCTGCTTCATCCAGGGCATCGACGACAACCTGGTCGAGGACGGCGGCATCATGGACCTGTGGCTGCGCGAAGCGCGGCTGTTCAAGTACGGCTCCGGCACCGGCTCCAATTTCTCGCGCCTGCGCGGCGGCAACGAAAAGCTTTCCGGCGGCGGCAAGTCGTCGGGCCTGATGAGCTTCCTCAAGATCGGCGACCGCGCGGCGGGCGCCATCAAGTCGGGCGGCACCACGCGCCGCGCCGCCAAGATGGTCGTGGTCGACATGGACCATCCCGATATCGAGGAATTCATCGACTGGAAGGTGGTCGAGGAGCAGAAGGTCGCGAACCTCGTTACCGGTTCCCGCGTCAACAACAAGCACCTGAACGCCATTCTGAAGGCGTGCAAGGCGGTTGAAGGCGATGGTCGCTTCAAGCCGAGCGATAACCCCGAGCTCAAGAAGGCGATCCGCGCCGCGCGCCAGGCAATGGTTCCCGAGAACTACGTCCAGCGCACCATCGACTTCGCCAAGCAGGGCTACGACACGATCGAGTTCCCGACCTACGACACCGACTGGGACGGCGAGGCGTACTTCACTGTCTCCGGCCAGAACGCCAACAACACCGTGCGCGTTTCCGACGAGTTCTTGAACGCCGTCCTCGGCGACAAGGACTGGAATCTCACCCGCCGCACCAACGGCAAGGTGCACAAGACGCTGAAGGCACGCGAGCTGTGGGAGAAGGTGGCCGAGGCTGCATGGCAGTCGGCCGATCCCGGCGTGCAGTTCCACACCACCATCAACGACTGGCACACCTGTCCTGCCGGCGGCGAGATTCGCGCGTCGAACCCGTGCTCCGAGTACATGTTCCTCGACGACACGGCGTGCAACCTCGCGTCGCTGAACCTGATGACGTTCCGCCGCGACGACAGCACGCTCGATGCCGCGGCGTTCGCCCATGCGGTGCGCCTGTGGACCCTGGTGCTGGAAATCTCGGTGATGATGGCGCAATTCCCGTCGCGCCGGATCGCCGAGCTCTCCTTCTATTACCGCACGCTCGGCCTGGGCTACGCCAACCTCGGCGGGTACCTGATGGCCTCCGGCATTCCGTATGACTCGGCCGAAGGCCGCGCCATTTGCGGCGCCATCACCTCGCTCATGACGGGCATGTCCTATGCGACGTCGGCCGAGATGGCTGGCGAGCGCGGCGCCTTTGCGGGCTTCGAGGACAACCGCCACCACATGCTGCGCGTCATCCGCAACCACGCGCGCGCCGCCGGCGCCCTGCATGGCGCGTACGAAACGCTGCACGTCGATCCGGTGGCGATGGACGCCGACAACTGCAAGGACAAACCACTGGTCGATGCCGCGCGCGAATCGTGGAAGCGCGCGCTCACGCTCGGCACCAAGAACGGCTTCCGCAACGCCCAGACCACCTGCATCGCGCCGACCGGCACGATCGGCCTGGTCATGGACTGCGACACCACCGGCATCGAGCCCGACTTCGCCCTGGTGAAGTTCAAGAAGCTCGCCGGCGGCGGCTATTTCCGCATCATCAACCGCTGCGTGCCCCTCGCATTGCAGACGCTCGGCTACGACAAGAAGACCGCCGACGCCATCGTCACCTATGCGGTCGGTCACGGCACCCTCGATGGGGCGCCGCACATCAACCACCAGGTGTTGATGTCGCGCGGCTTCCTGCACGACTCGATCGATGCGGTCGAGCAGGTCCTGTCCAACGCGTTCGACATCCGCTTCGCCTTCAACAAGTACACGCTCGGCGAAGCGTTCCTCACCAAGACGCTTGGCGTCGATCCGGCCCGCCTTGCCGATCCCACCTTCGATGTGCTGACCCACATGGGCTTCACGGCGAAGGAAATCGATGCTGCGAACCTGTACTGCTGCGGCACCATGACCCTCGAGGGCGCGCCGCTGCTGAAGCCGGAGCACCTGCCGGTGTTCGACTGCGCCACGCCGTGCGGCACGCGCGGCACGCGCGCTCTGAGCTGGGAGAGCCACATCCTGGCGATGGCCGCTGCCCAGCCGTTCGTCTCGGGCGCGATCTCGAAGACCATCAACATGCCGAATTCGGCAACCGTTCAGGATTGCCACGACGCGTACATGATGTCGTGGAAGCTGGCGCTGAAGGCCAACGCGCTCTATCGCGATGGCTCGAAGCTGAGCCAGCCGCTAGCGGCCTCCATCGCTGGGGCCGATGTCGCCGACGACGAGGAGGAAGCCACCCCACCCGTCGCGGCGACTGCTGCGCCCCAGGCGCCCGCCATGGCGGAGCGCGTGCGCGCTGCCGCCGAGAAGATGGCCGAGGTGTACGTCGCCCGCCGCAAGCGCCTCCCCGCGCGTCGCAAGGGCTACACCCAGAAGGCCACGGTGGGCGGCCATAAGGTGTACCTGCGCACCGGCGAGTACGACGACGGCACGCTCGGTGAGATGTTCATCGATATGCACAAGGAAGGCGCCGCCTTCCGCAGCTTGATGAACAACTTCGCCATCGCGGTGTCGATCGGCCTGCAATACGGCGTGCCGCTCGAAGAGTTCGTCGATGCGTTCACCTTCGTGCGCTTCGAGCCGTCCGGCATGGTCGAGGGCAATGACGCCATCAAGATGGCGACGTCGCTGATCGACTACGTGTTCCGCGAGCTCGCGGTGTCGTACCTCAACCGCACCGACCTCGCGCACGTGAATCCGGAAACGCTGCGTCCCGATGCAGTGGGCGGCGGCGAGAACGAGCAGCGCGCACAGGCCGTCGGCGAGACGCCGCGTATCGACTTGGCGAGCAACGGCTACGTGCGCGGCGCCAAGCTGCACCTGATCTCGACCGCCAAGATGCCGGCGACCGAGGCCCGCGCGCTCGCGCGCGAGCCGGTTGCGATGGCAGCGGCGGGCGGTGCTGCGGCCTACGCCTCCTCCACCGCAGCGGTCGCGATCGCGGCAGGCGGCGGTGCGGAAGCAGAAGCCGTCGGCGTCACGATGCGGCGCATCGAAGCCAAAGTGAAGGGCTACGAGGGCGACGCGTGCGGCGAGTGCGGCAACTTCACGCTGGTGCGCAACGGCACGTGCTTGAAGTGCGTTACCTGCGGCGGCACCACCGGTTGCTCCTGAGGACCTGATGCAGTCCGTTCCTCCCCGGTTTCCGATGGGCGCGGCGCTCGCCGCCAAGATCGGGCCGGCGGAGGGACGGCGCACCGAGACGATTGCCCGCCCGTTCGGCGCGCCAAACAGAATCCCCCTCCGCCGCCCAGCCAGCGGCGGATGCGGACGGACGCTGCACCCTCTTCACGGCAGAGGTGTGCTCCCGCCCGCGCGTTGTGTGGTCCCTGTGGTAGATCCTCCCTGACCAACTGGGGCGCGCCGTGCCTTCGAAGCCTCGGCGCGCCCCTTCTTTTCTGTTGGTTAGCGTGCCGCTGCCTTTGGGGCCGGCTCCACCCACTGATTGATGAAGCCGTCGGCGTTCGGCATTTTCACCTTCATCAACGTCTCGGCATTCAAGGTATCCGTTTCCTTGATGATGCCGTTGAGGGCCAGGATGTAGGCGGCCGTCGCGTACACCTCATCGTCCTTCAGCGACGTCGGCGCGTCGTACGGCATGGCGCGGCGGATGTAGTCGAACAGCGTTGTGGCATAGGGCCAGAAGCTGCCGACCGTCTTGGCCGTGATCTCCTGGGTGAGGGTGCCCTCGCCGCCGACCAGGCGGTCGTTCGTCAAGCCTTCGCCGCGCGGACCGTGGCAAACGGCGCACTTCTCCAGGAACACCGCCTGACCCTGTACCGGCGTTCCCTGCCCGGGCGGCAGGCCGGTGCCGTCCGGCGGGATGCTCTTGTCCATCAGCGCAAGCAGGTCGGCCGGCGCGCGCTGGCCAAGCTTGGGTGGATCGACGGCGAGTGCCGTGCCCGCGACACAGGCCAGCGCCACGGCGGCTGCAGCAGCTACGCGCTTACGCCCAAACATTCTTGACCAGCCCGCTTTCGCGGACCTCCCAACTGGTGATGCCGTTGTAGTGGTACGCGTTCTTGATGCCGCGCTCTTCAATGAGCTTGTCGCGCGTCGGCTGCACCGCACCGGTTTCATCCACCGCGCGGCTCTGCAGCACGATGCCGGGCCCGCCCTTCCACTCCCAAGGGATGCGGAAGCGCGTGAGCGCCTTGGGGAACACCGGATCCTGCAGCGCGGCGGGCGCCCAGGACTGGCCGCCGTCGGCCGAGACGTCGACACGCGCGATCTTGCCGTTGCCAGACCAGGCAAAGCCGGCGATCTCGTAGTAGCCGGGTCCTTGCATGTTCACGCCTTCCGACGGGCGCGTAATGGTGGACTTCACGCCCATCGGGAATGTGAACTGTAGCGCTTTGCCGTCCGGCATCAGCTCGGTGTACTTCGAGGTCTCGTCCTTGGTGTGCGTCGGGCCCTCGGTGACCTTGATGCGCGTCAACCATTTGACGTTCATGTTGCCTTCCCAGCCCGGCAGCAACAGACGCATCGGATAGCCCTGCTCGGGCCGGACGCGCTCGCCGTTCTGGAAGAGTGCGACCATCGCGTCATCGAGGCACTTGGACAGGGGAACGCTGCGACTCATACCCGCGGCATCGGCGCCCTCGGCCAAAATCCACTTTGCCTTTGGATCGATGCCCGCTTCATCCAATAGGTAAGCGAGCGGCACGCCCGACCACTCGGAGCACGACACCAAGCCGTGCATGGTGCCAACCGGACCAACCGGCGGGTTCAAACCCCAGCCGCCGCCCGAGTTGCCGGAGCATTCGACGAAGTGGATCGCCGACTTGCGCGGATAACGATCCAGGGCTTCGAGCGTGAACACCAGCGGTTGCTTGACCAGCCCGTGCACCAGCAGCTTGTGCTGCGCCGGATCGATGTCAGGAACGCCGTTGTGGCTGCGCTCGAAGTGCAGGCCGCTCGGTGTGATGATGCCTTCCAGGAGTTGCAGCGGCGTGCGCGAAGAGCCGGCGCCCGCTGTGGGGTAGCCCGGTGCGCGCACCGTCACGATGCGCTGGGTGTCAGACTCGAACTTGGACGGTGTGCCATAGGCGACGAACGGCCGGCCTGGCTCCTTGCGCCACGCCGGATAGTCGGCGGCCTGAGCAGCCCCAACGCCCGCGATGCCCGTCAACGCGGTCGCGCCGGTGAACAGCGCACCACCGCGCAGGAAAAGCCGCCGATGCAGCAAGCCGTTTCCCGCCACCGGCTCGGCGCCATCCAGAGGATGCGCCACCTCACTCTTTTTGCTCATCACATACCCCCTCCCTCTGGGGTTGGTCTCATGGTCCGCCCGCCGGACCGAACCGGCAAGTGCAGACCGAAGCGTCTTTCGTCCGGCCAATAATCACCGCCGAAAGAACTGTTGAATCGCTCCAGTGTTGGCAAACTTGTGATCGCTTGGCTAGGCCCGTCCGGCTACCGTTCCGGGTTCCAAGGCAGGCCGCGCATCCGCGCGCGGCCCTATGCCTGTCGGGAGGAGAACCTATGGCACCGGTGAAAGTGGATCAGAAGTACATCGACCTCTTTGAGGAGTACACGCACACCCCGCTGCCGCGCCGCGTGTTTCTGGATCGCCTGGCGCTGATTGCGGGCGGAACGGTCGCCGCCTCGGCCCTGCTACCGCTGCTCGAGAACAACTACGCCAAGGCCGCGATCGTCGAGCCCAATGACCCGCGCATCTCGACCGAGAAGGTCGAACTCGACGGCGGCGACGGCGTGAAGGTGAAGACCCTGGTCGCCAAGCCGCGCGCCGCGACCGGCCGCCTGCCGACCGTGATCGTCATCCACGAGAATCGCGGCCTGAACCCGCACATCGAGGACGTCACCCGCCGCTTCGCGACCGAGGGCTTTTTGGCGCTCGGCGTCGACCTGCTCAGCATGGCCGGCGGCTATCCGGGCACCGATGAAGCGGCCGCGCAGATCTTCGGCCAGGTGCAGGCGCCAAAGGCGGTTGCCGAGGTGCAGAACATCGCCAAGATCGCAGCGGCACGTCCGGATTCGAACGGCAAGATCGGCGTCGTTGGCTTCTGCTGGGGCGGTGGCCGCGTAAACGACATCATCACGTCGACGGCAAACCCGCCCAACATCGCAGCGGGCGTCACGTACTACGGCGGCGGCAACGGCTGGAACGCGAACGCCGCCAACGTGAAGGTGCCGCACATGATCCAACTCGGCTCGCTCGACACCGGCACCAACGCCGGCAACGTCGCGTACGCCGATGCGGCCAAGGCAGCGGGCAAGAACGTCCAGGTGTTCATCTACGAGGGCGCCAACCACGCCTTCAACAACGACACCAACGCCGCCCGCTTCCACGAGGCGTCCGCCAAGCAGGCGTGGGACCGCACGATGGCGTTCTTCAAAGAGAACCTGAAGGCCTAAGCGCGCTATCAGAGCGACGACAACGGGGGGGGCGAGCAATCGCCCTCCCCTTTTTTTGTACGCATGCGCTCGCTCGAGAGGGTTGGGGCAAGCCGGGCCATGACGCGGTAGGATCGGCCGCGGGGGAGCATCGTGGCCGCCGTCGTCGTTGAGAACGTCACCAAGCAGTATGGGGCGCTGACAGCGCTTGCCGGCGTGTCGCTGCGGATCGAGGAAGGCGAAGTGTTCTGCCTTCTGGGACCGAACGGCGCCGGCAAGACGACGCTGGTCGAAATCCTCGAAGGCCACCGCGGGCGGGCGGGCGGCGACGTGCGCGTGCTTGGTTTCGACCCGGCGCAGGGCGGGCGGGCGTTCCGGGATCGCATCGGCATCGTGCTGCAGCACGGCGGGCTCGACGATGAGCTGACGGTCGCCGAGACCACCAGGTACTATCGCTCGCTGTACGCTCGGCCGCGCCGCGCCGAGGACGTCATCGCGCTGGTGGGCCTCCAGTCCAAGGCGCACACCCGCGTAAAGACATTGTCGGGCGGGCAACGCCGCCGGCTGGAGCTCGCCCTTGGGATCGTCGGCGAGCCGGACCTGTTGTTCCTCGACGAACCCACCACCGGCTTCGATCCGAGCGCGCGGCGTCAGGCTTGGGACCTGGTGCGCGCGTTGCGGGCCGGCGGCAAAACCATCCTGCTCACCACGCATTACATGGACGAGGCGCAAGCGCTGGCGGACCGAATTGCGGTGATCGCCAAGGGGCGCATCGTCGCGGAGGGCACGCCGGACACCCTCGGAGATCGCCACCGGCTGGATGCGCGCATCCGATTCCGCCTGCCGGCGGGCGTTGCGTTTGCCGATCTGCCACCGTCGCTGCAGCACGCGGGCAGCACCCCAAACGGGCGGTGCGAGCTGCGCACGGCCGACCCGGTGCCCCTGCTGCGCGATCTCACGACGTGGGCGACGGCGCGCAATCTCGACCTCGATGAGCTGTCGGTGGACCGGCCGACGCTCGAGGATGTCTACCTGGAGCTGACGCGCGAATGACGCTCCCCTCGCCGCTCGCGTTGCTCCTGCATCAAACGGTGTACGACCACCGCATCTTTTGGCGCAGCGTGGCGCCGGCGTTCTTCGTGCTGGTGTTCCCGCTCATCATGCTGGTGGTGTTCACCGCCCTCTTCGGCAATGAGCTCATTCCGGCGCTGGGCGTCACCACGGCGCAATTCTATGCGCCGTCTCTCGCCGTGTACGGCGCGGTGAATGCAGCGTACGTGAATCTGTCGGCCTCTACCGTGACGCGCCGCGAGCAGGGGATCTTGAAGCGCATCCGCGGCACACCGATGCCGCCGTGGGTGTACCTGGCCGGGCGACTCCTGTTCACCGCGACCATCGCCTTCTTCGCCACCGCGATCATGGTCGGCATCGGCGTGGCCGCCTACGGCGTGCGCCTGTTCGCGCACACGCTGCCGGCCGCGATCCTGGTGTTGCTGGTGGGAGTGGCCTGCTGGGCCGCGCTTGGGTTGCTGCTGTCCACCTTCTTGCGCGACGGCGCCGGCGCGCCGGCAGTGGCCTCAGCCACCTTGCTGCCGCTGGCGTTCATCTCCGACGTGTTTATTCCGCCGACCGTACAGATGCCACGCTGGGCCGAGCTGATCGCCGACTGGTTCCCGTTGCGCCACTTCACCCATGCGCTCGGCGACGCGTTCAATCCATCCCTGAGTGGCAGCGGATTCGCGTGGAGCGGCGCGCCGGGGGAGTACGCGATGCTGCACCACCTGGCCGTCATGGCGGCGTGGGGCGTCATCGCCGCAGTGATTGCCGCGTGGCGGTTCCGCTGGCAGCCGAATCCCGAAGGGGTGGCGTAGCTGCCGGTCAGGCCGGCACCGGCTCCCCTACGACCACCACGGGAGCAAACCCGCCGCCTACCGTGCGGAAGTTGGTGGTTTGCCCCTGATAGATGCGCGCTGCCGCCAGCAACACCTGACCATCGTAGGTGTACAGCCGGACATCCGTCTTGCGCGCGTGGAGCGCTCCGTCCGCGGTAACCGTGCGCTCGCTGGGCGGAACGAACTGCTGCGCAACGTAATCACCGGCGAGAATGCCGGCCCAGGCCGCGCGGGTGAGCTTGTCACCGCGATAGACGGCCTTGCTGCCGTAGCCGGAGGCCGGCTTGAAGAACAGCTTGTTGCGCGCAGCCCACAGGGCATCCGCGCGCTCCGCCGTGACCTCCACTGTCGCTGGGACATGGAGCTGCAGCGTGGCGACGTGCTCTGCGCTCAGTCCGGCGCCCCGCACGCGGTCCGGGTCGGAGAGGAACGTGAGGTTGCGCTTGTCCGCAAGCTCCGCGTGCACATGCGGGCTCGGCGTCAGCACGACCGTCCGGCGCTCGTAGGCCTCCCGCAACGCAGCGTGCCGCGGATCGGCAAGCGTGAAATCGACAAGCCGGTTGTAGACGAGGTCGACGCGGTTTCCGTCGTGCCACAATGCACCGTCACGCGATTCAAGGTCGGCCGCGTCAGCGATGTCCGCTGCAATGCCGGCATCCTGCAGAACG
>CAIVPW010000074.1 GCA_903907895.1 uncultured Alphaproteobacteria bacterium | reverse complement strand
GTCGAACAGCTCCAGGCGCGCCTGTCATGAAGATCGCCAAGATCACCAAGACGCGGATGTACGAAGTGATCCGCGCTCCGGTCGTCACTGAAAAGTCGACGATGGGATCCGAGCACAGCCAGGTGACGTTCGAAGTCGCCCACGATGCCACCAAGCCCGAGATCGCCGCGGCGATCCAAGGCCTGTTCGACGTCAAGGTCGTAGCCGTCAACACGCTGCGCCAGCAGGGCAAGATCAAGCGCTTCCGGGGCACGCTCGGCCGGCGCAACGAAACCAAGAAAGCGATGGTCACCCTGCAAAAGGGCCAGTCCATCGACGTAACGGCGGGGATCTAAGTCGTGGCTCTGAAGACATTCCGACCCACTACGCCGGGCCAGCGCGGGCTGGTGCTGATCGACCGTACCGGCCTCTTCAAGGGCCGGCCGGTGAAGCACCTGACCGAAGGCCTGCACTCGAAGGGCGGCCGCAACAACCATGGCCGCATCACGACGCGCCATCAGGGCGGCGGTCACAAGCAGCTCTATCGCGCGATCGACTTCAAGCGCCGCAAGTTCGACATGGCGGCGACGGTCGAGCGCCTTGAGTATGACCCGAACCGTTCGGCCTTCATCGCGCTCGTGAAGTACGAGGACGGCGAGCTCAACTACATCCTGGCCCCGCAGCGCTTGCGCGAGGGCGACCGTGTCGTGGCGGGCGAGCGCGTCGACGTGCAGCCGGGCAATGCCATGCCGATGCGCAACATTCCGGTGGGCACGATCGTGCACAACATCGAGATGCGCTTGGGCAAGGGCGGCCAGATCGCACGCAGCGCCGGCACGTATGCACAGCTCGTCGGCAAGGACGCCGGTTACGCCATCATCAAGCTGAACTCGGGTGAGCAGCGCATGGTGCGCGGCGAGTGCATGGCGACAATCGGCGCCGTGTCCAACCCGGATCGCAAGAACCAGAAGATCGGTAAGGCCGGTCGCAGCCGCTGGCTGGGCATCCGCCCGAGCGTGCGCGGCACCGCCATGAACCCGGTCGATCACCCGCACGGCGGCGGCGAAGGCCGCACCAAGGGCGGCCGTCATCCGGTCACTCCGTGGGGCAAGCCGACCAAGGGCAAGCCGACCCGCAAGAACAAGCGGACGGAAACCCTCATCATTAAGACTCGTCGGAAAAGGAAGCGCTAATGGTGCGCTCAGTCTGGAAGGGCCCGTTCGTGGACGGGTACCTGCTGCGCAAGGCCGAGAAGCACCAAGCTTCTGGCCGCAACGACATCATCAAGATTTGGTCGCGGCGCTCGACCATCTTGCCGCAATTCGTCGGCACGACGTTCGGCGTATACAACGGCCGCAAGTTCATTCCCGTGCTGGTGACGGAAGCCATGGTGGGTCACAAGTTCGGTGAGTTCTCGCCGACTCGTACCTTCACCGGCCACGCCGCCGACAAGAAGGCGAAGAGGGCCTAACGATGAGCAAGCAGGCACGCCCGCGCGACCTGGCTGAGAACGAGGCTGCCGCCGTGGCGACTACGCTGCGCGTCGGCGCCATCAAGCTCAACCTTGTCGCCCAGCAGATCCGCGGCCTCGACGTGAACCGCGCCGTCGCCGAGTTGTCGTTCTCGCCGCGCCGCATCGCCAAGGACGTGAAGAAGGTCCTGCAGTCGGCGATCGCAAACGCCGAGAACAATCATCAGCTCGACGTCGATCGTCTGTACGTCGCCGAAGCCACTGTCGGCCGCGCCATGGTCATGAAGCGTATGCACGCCCGCGCCCGCGGCCGTGGGTCGCGCATCGAGAAGCCTTTCAGCCGCTTGCGCGTCGTCGTCCGCGAGCGGGAGGAGCAGTAACTTGGGTCAGAAGGTCAATCCGATCGGGCTGCGTGTCGGTATCAACCGCACGTGGGACTCGCGTTGGTTCGCCGCCGGCGATCAGTACGCGGACATCCTCCACGAGGACCTGCGCATCCGTAAGTACCTCGAGCAGCGCCTGGTGCAGGCGGGTGTGTCGCGCATCGTGATCGAGCGTCCGGCGAAGAAGGCGCGCATCACGATCCACACGGCGCGTCCGGGCGTGGTCATCGGCAAGAAGGGCACCGACATCGAGAAGCTCCGCACGGACCTCTCGAAGATGACGGGTTCGGAGGTGCACCTGAACATCGTTGAGATCCGCAAGCCGGAAATCGACGCCAAGCTGGTCGCCGAGAACATCGCGCAGCAGCTGGAGCGCCGCGTGGCGTTCCGCCGCGCCATGAAGCGTGCGGTGCAGTCGGCCATGCGTCTGGGCGCCGAGGGCATTCGTATCAACTGCGGTGGCCGTCTGGGCGGCGCGGAAATTGCGCGCGTCGAGTGGTACCGCGAGGGTCGCGTGCCGCTGCACACGCTGCGCGCCGACATCGACTTTGGCACTGCCACGGCGAAGACCGCCTACGGCACGTGCGGCGTGAAGGTCTGGTGCTTCCGTGGCGAAATCCTCGCCCACGATCCGATGGCCCAGGACAAGCGCCGCGCCGAACAGCAGGTCCAGCGCTAGGCCCCCCGGGTCCAGCCGCTAAGACGTAGAGAAGTTTGGGTTACCAGCCATGATGTCACCAAAGCGCACCAAGTACCGCAAGGCGCACAAGGGCCGTATTCACGGCAAGGCGAAGGGCGGCTCGATGCTGAACTTCGGCGCCTTCGGCCTGAAGGCGTTGACGCCCGGCCGTGTCACCGCGCGCGAGCTCGAAGCTTGCCGCCGCGCCATCACGCGCCACATCAAGCGCTCCGGCCGTATGTGGATCCGCGTGTTCCCGGACGTGCCGGTTTCCAAGAAGCCGACCGAAGTGCGCATGGGTAAGGGTAAGGGCGCTCCCGAGTATTGGGTCGTGCGCATCGAGCCCGGCAAGATCATGTTCGAGCTCGACGGCGTGCCGGCGACGCTCGCCAACGAAGCGTTCATGCTCGGCGCCGCGAAGCTGTCGGTGCGGACCAAGATCGTTACCCGTCCTGGCCACCAGGCCGTGGCGGCATAAAGGAAGCGGCGATGAAGGGCGAAGATTTCAAGGGCAAGACCCCCGACGAGCTGAAGGCGCAAGCCGTTCAGCTGCGTAAGGAAGCGTTCAATCTGCGCTTCCAGAAGGCGTCCGGCCAGCTGGCCAACACTGCGCGCATCCGCCAGGTCCGCCGTGACCTTGCGCGCATCGAGACGGTTATGTCCGCCCGCCGGGCGGAGAAGCAGGAGTAGCGACGTGACGGCACGCGAATTCGTCGGTGAGGTCGTGAGCGACAAGCCCAACAAGACCGTTGTTGTGCAGGTCGAGCGCCGCGTTGCACACCCGAAGTACAAGAAGTTCATCCGCCGCCGCGCCAAGTTTCACGCGCACGACGAGAGCAACCAGTACAAGGTCGGCGATCGCGTCCGCATTCGCGAGTGCCGCCCGATCTCCAAGTTGAAGACCTGGCAGGTCGTCGAGAAGGTCTAGGGACCTTCCGAAGAACAAGGACCAGGAGCAGGAACAATGATCCGTACACAGTCGCAATTGGAAGTCGCCGATAACTCCGGCGCCCGCCGCGTCGAGTGCATCAAGGTGCTCGGCGGCACCCGCCGCAAGACGGCGTCCGTCGGCGACACCATCGTCGTGTCGGTCAAGGAAGCGATTCCGCGCGGCCGCGTGAAGAAGGGTGAAGTCTCGAAGGCGGTGATCGTGCGCACGCGCAAGGAGATCAAGCGCCCCGACGGCTCGACCATCAAGTTCGACCGCAACGCGGCGGTGCTCATCAACAACCAGGGCGAGCCGGTCGGCACGCGCATCTTCGGGCCGGTCACGCGCGAGCTGCGCGCGCGCCAGCACATGAAGATCGTGTCGCTCGCTCCCGAAGTTCTCTAAGGCCCGAGATAGAACATGGTCAGCATCAATCCCAAGTTCCGCATCAAGAAGGGCGACGAAGTCATCGTCCTTTCGGGTCGCGAGAAGGGCAAGCGCGGCAAGGTCCTGCGCGTCGTCCGCAAGGAAGATCGCGTCCTGGTCCAGGGCGTGAACATGATCAAGCGGCACACGCGGCCCTCGCAGGTTAGCCCCGGTGGCATCCTGGAGCGCGAAGCGGCGCTGCACATTTCCAAGGTTGCTTTGGTCGACCCCAAGCTCGGGAAGCCGACTCGTGTCGGCTACAAGTTCCTCGAAGACGGACGCAAAGTCCGCTTCGCGAAGCTCTCGGGCGAAGTGATCGACCTCTAGGAGTTTGACGATGGCTGCCCGTCTGCGCGAGCGCTACGAACAGAAGATCAAGCCCGAGCTGGCCAAGAAGTTTGGCCACGCCAACGCTTTGGCCGTGCCGCGGCTCGAGAAGATCGTCATCAACATGGGCGTCGGTGAGGCGGTCAACGACCGCAAGTACATCGACGGCGCCGTGAACGATCTCACTGCGATCTCCGGCCAGAAGCCGGTCGTCGTGCGCTCGAAGAAGTCGATCGCGACCTTCAAGCTGCGCGAAGGCATGGCAATCGGCGTCAAGGTCACCCTGCGGAAGGAACGCATGTACGAGTTCCTCGACCGCCTCGTGAACATGACGCTGCCGCGCGTGCGCGACTTCCGCGGGCTGAACGGCAAGAGCTTTGACGGCCGCGGCAACTTCGCCATGGGCCTCAAGGAGCAGATCGTGTTCCCCGAGATCGACTACGACAAGGTCGACCAGGTGCGCGGCATGGACATCATCATCTGCACGACGGCGCAGAACGACGAGCAAGCCAAGGAGCTGCTGAGCAGCTTCGGCATGCCGTTCCGGAATTAGGCCCCAACGGCCCGAGACCAAGGGAATACAGAAATGGCCAAGACCAGTTCCATCAACCGGAACAAGAAGCGCATCAAGATGGTGAAGCAATTCGCCGAGAAGCGCGCCGCCTTGAAGGACATCGCCGGCGACAAGAAGCTGCCGCAGGAAGACCGCTTCCTCGCGCGCCTCAAGCTCGCCGAGTTGCCGCGCAACTCGTCGAAGACTCGCATCCGCAACCGCTGCGAGCTCACCGGCCGTTCGCGTGGCTACGAAAGCCGCTTCAAGCTGTCGCGCATCATGCTGCGTGAGCTGGCCTCTAAGGGCCAGATTCCCGGCATGACGAAGTCGAGCTGGTAAGGGACACACAGACGATGTCGATGACCGATCCACTGGGCGACATGATCACCCGCATCCGCAACGGCCAGAGCGCCGGCGCAAGCATGGTGATGAGCCCGGCGTCCAAGTTCCGCGTCAACGTTCTCGACGTGCTGCAGCGCGAGGGCTACATCCGCGGCTACGAGCGCGTGGAAGACGAAGGCCACCCGCACCTGCGCATCGAGCTCAAGTACCACGAGGGCGAGCCGGTGATCCGCACCATCAAGCGCGTGTCCAAGCCGGGCCGCCGGGTGTATTCGGGCATCGCCGATCTGGCGCAAATCTGCAACGGGTTGGGCATCGCCATTCTGTCGACGCCGCGCGGAGTCCTGTCGGACGCCGAGGCGCGCGCGCAGAACGTCGGCGGCGAAGTCCTCTGCAACGTGATCTAAGCGGATACAGGTTTCCTCATGTCACGCATCGGACAACGAGCCATCACCGTCCCGTCGGGCGTCACCGTCGAGGTGAAGAACGACACGGTCACGGCCAAGGGCAAGATCGGCACGCTCAGCATGAAGCTGGTGCCGGAAGTTGCCGCCCAGTACGAAGGCTCGACCCTCAAGGTAACGGCGAAGGACAGTTCTGACCGCGCCAAGGCCATGTGGGGCATGACGCGCACCCTCATCAACAACATGGTGAAGGGCGTCGCCGACGGCTTCTCGACCGACCTGATCATCGAGGGCGTCGGCTACCGCGCCGCGCTCGACGGCAAGAACGTCAAGCTCGCACTCGGCTTCAGCCACGACGTGCTCTATCCGATCCCGGAGGGCATCAAGATCACCGTCGGCAAGCCGACCGAGCTCAAGGTCTTCGGCGCCGACCGCCAGCAGGTTGGCCAGGTAGCCGCCGAGATCCGCGCGTTCCGCCCGCCCGAGCCGTATAAGGGCAAGGGCATCCGGTACTCGGACGAATATATTCTGCGCAAGGAAGGCAAGAAGAAGTAGCCATGGCAGGAGCAGCAGAACGGTTTGGACGCCGCCAGGAGCGCGTCCGGTTCCGCGTGAGGAAGGCCGGTGCCGGTCGCCCGCGTCTGTCCGTGTTTCGTTCGGGCAAGAATATCTACGCGCAGCTGATCGACGACGTGCAGGGCATCACGATCGCAGCCGCCTCCACGCTCGAGAAGGACGTGAAGGGCTCGATCAAGTCTGGTGCGACGAAGGAAGCGGCCGCCAAGGTCGGGACGCTTCTGGCGCAGCGCGCAACGGCCAAGGGCGTGTCCGAGGTCGTGTTCGATCGCGGCGGCTACATGTTCCACGGCCGCATCAAGGCGCTGGCCGACGGCGCGCGCGAAGCGGGCCTCAAGTTTTAACGGGCGAGTTTAGGACCAAGGAAGCCAGATGGCCGATCAAGACGAAAAGCCCCGCCGCGAACGCGGTGAGCGTGGAGAGCGCAGTGACCGGGATCGCGGCGATCGCGACCGTGGTGACGGTGAAATCGTCGACAAGCTCGTCGCGGTGAACCGCGTCGCCAAGGTGGTGAAGGGTGGCCGTCGCTTCGGCTTTGCCGCCCTCGTTGTCGCCGGCGACCAGAAGGGCCGCGTTGGCTACGGTCACGGCAAGGCGCGTGAAGTTCCGGAAGCGATCCGCAAGGCGACCGACGCCGCGAAGCGCGCGATGATCCGCGTGCCGCTGCGCGAAGGCCGTACGCTGCATCACGACCTGAACGGTGACTTCGGTGCCGGCCGTGTCGTCCTGCGCGCCGCGCCTCCGGGCACCGGCATCATCGCCGGCGGCCCGATGCGCGCCGTCTTCGAGACGCTCGGCATTCACGACGTGGTGGCCAAGTCGATCGGCACGTCGAACCCGTACAACATGGTGAAGGCAACCTTCGCCGCGCTGAAGGCCGCCACCTCGCCGCGTCTGATCGCGGCGCGTCGTGGCCGGTCCGTCAACCAGATCCTCGGCCGTGGCGGCAAGAAGGATCAGGCCGCGGTCGAAGAGGCCGAAGCAAGCGAGGCATAGTCATGGCCGCCGAAGGAAAGAAGCCTGCCGCAAAGACGGCAGCAAAGTCCGCTGGCAAGTCCGGCAAGAAGATCCGCGTGACGCAACTCGGCAGCCATATCGGTCGCCCGAACCGTCAGCAGGAGAACTTGAAGGGCCTTGGCCTGAACAAGCGTCACCGTACGCGTGAGCTGGAGGACACTCCGGCAGTGCGCGGCATGATCGACCGGGTAAAGCATCTGCTCCGGATCGAAGAAGTCGAGTAGGGCACATGAAGCTCAATCAGCTCGCGCCGAAGCACGGCGCGTTCAAAAAGGCAAAGCGCGTCGGCCGTGGTATCGGCTCGGGCCTCGGCAAGACGTCGGGCAAGGGCGGCAAGGGTCAGACGGCGCGTTCGGGCGTCGCCATCAATGGCTTCGAGGGCGGCCAGATGCCGCTCCACATGCGTATCCCGAAGCG
>CAIVPW010000073.1 GCA_903907895.1 uncultured Alphaproteobacteria bacterium | reverse complement strand
TTCGACGATCAGCAGGTCGCGCTGCTGCTGGCGCGGGCGCTGTCCTCGTCATCACCGGGTCACCCCACCAACCGGCTGGCCCAGGTGCTCGATACGCTCGCGCCAGACGCCGAGCGCAAGCAACGCGTGCTGACGCTGGCCAAGCGCCTGATCTCGGAACGCGACTTCGGCAGCAAGCGGCCGATCGACGACATTCGCCAGTCGCTGGACGAACTGCTGCTCAAGTACGACGAGTCCAACTACGTCTCGGGCGAGTACCGCCAGTCGATGGACCAGTCCGTGGATCGCGCGGTGCAACTGGCCGCCCGCGGCCTGCCCCCCGAACTGGCTGAATGGCTCGACACGCTCGGCTACGAGAGCGTGCGCCGCCTGTCGGGGCAATTGCTGATCGACCTGCTGCGCAACGAGACGCAGTCGGAACGCATGGGCGAGACCGCCCGCGACATGGCCGCCTTCGTTGATGAGCTGCTGGTGGCCGGCGCCTTCGCTCACGCCATTCCGGTGGTGGCCGAACTGGCCGACGCCGTGACCCGGCCCAAGGCCCTGGCTCCCTACGAATGCCGCCACGCGCTCGATAGCATCGCGACATCCAACGCCCTGATGGAGGCCGTGCTCGGCCTGGCTGATCTGCCGGCTGAAGAGTTCAACAGTTTCAGCGCCATCGTGCTCAGTCTTGGCAGCAGCGCGGTGCCGACGCTGCTGGCGGCGTATCAACGCGAAGACGGCGGCGTGGCGGCGGATCGGGCCTCGGCGCTGATTATGAAGATGGGGCCGGCCGCCATCCCGGGCCTGGCCGGCGCGGTCGACGACAAGCGTTGGTTCGTGCAGCGCGAGCTCGCCCGGTTGCTCGGGCAACTCGGCACCAGCCACGCAATTCCACCGTTGCAGGTCCTGCTGCGCCGGCCCGACACCCGGGTCATGCACGCAGCCGTCGCGTCGCTGGCCCGCATCGACGATCCGGCCGCGGCGCGCGCGGTCTCTGTCGTGCTCAAGGCGTGCACCGGCGAGGCGAGGGCGGCGGTCATTGCCGCGCTGGTCGGCCTCAAGAACCCACGCGTGGTGCCCATGCTGTTGCGCATCCTCGACGGCAGTGACCCGTTCGGTGAAGATCTCGCGGTGGTGCTCGAGACCATGGAGGCCCTCGCCTCGTTCCGCGATGACCGTGCCTTACCGCCCGTGACGGCGATCGCCCGGCAACGGCGTTGGCTGGCGTGGGGCCGGACCAAGCGGCTGCGCGCCGCGGCACTGGCCGCGCTCGTCCGGATCGGCAGCGAGCGCGCACGGACCGCGGTCGCCGACCTCGCGCGCACCGGCGACTTTTTCCTACGGCGCATGGCGGCGACGACTCTTCGAGAGATGCCGGCATGATCTCGCCGCAGGAAGAGATTGTCCGCTGCCTCGGCGCCGCCGTCAGGGCTTCGGAGTTGTACAGTCCCGCGCACCCGCAGGTGCAGCGCGCGGCGGCTGCCCTGGTCACGATTCTCGCGACCCCGCTTACTACCTCGCCGACGGTGATCGTCGCCTTCCTTGAAGACGACATCGTCCTCAACGACTTCCGGCTGCCACGTGGCCCCGGCGCGTTGGCCGGAGTGCTGCGCGACATGCACGAGCGCAAGATCGAGAAGATCACGTTCGCGCGCGGCGTCGAGCTGTCAGACATCCGCACCCTGATGGAGGAGCTGGCGGATCGCATGGCGAGGACCGCCGTCAACGACCGCCTGGTGGCGCGTGGCATCCGCCGCATCCTGGTGTCGAAGGTCGTCGCCGACGAGATGGACGACTCCGCGGTCGGCCTGGTCGCGGCGCAGCAGATGTATTCGACCGCGGTGACCAGCGCGGAAACAATCTGGAGCGCCGCCAAGGCGGGCGACCAGCCCAACCCCTCGGATGCCAAGGGCATCATCGACAGCCTGTCGAAACTGGTCTACCAGGACCGCACCTCGCTGCTGGCGCTGACAGCACTGAAGCGACACGACAATTACACCTTTACCCACATGGTGAATGTCGCGGCGCTGTCGATGGCGATGGCGCGGTCGCTCGACCTCGAGGGGCCGATCCTCAAGGAGTTCGGTTACGCGGCGCTGATGCACGACATCGGCAAGGTGCACACGCCGCTCGAGATCCTGAACAAGCCCGACAAGCTGACCAACGAAGAGTTCAGCATCATGAAGCTGCACGTCGTGGATGGCGCGCACATCCTGCGGCGCACGCCGGAAACACCGGCGCTGGCGCCGGTGGTGGCGTTCGAGCATCACCTGAAGCAGGACCTGAGCGGCTATCCCGAGAACATCGGCGCGCGCACCCTCAATCTCTGTACCATGGTGGTCAGCGTGGTCGACGTGTTTGATGCGCTCCGCAGTAATCGCGCCTACCGCGCCGGCCTGGCGACCGACCGCATCAAGAGCATCATGGGTCAGCAGGATGGCACGGCGTTTCATCCCGCGTTGCTGCGACGCTTCGTCAACCTGATGGGCTTGTATCCCATCGGCACGGTGGTGCAGCTCAACACCGCGGAAGTGGGCGTCGTCACGCAGACGCACCCGGAGGACCCGTTCCGCCCGCAGGTGAAGTTGGTTCTCGACGCCAACGGCGCGCCCTACGAAACGCCGATGCTGACCAACACCTGGGATCGTGATTCGCGCGGCGAGTACCCGCGCGCGGTGGTTGCAGCGGTGGATGGACCGGTGGTGGGCATCGACCCGCTGGCCTACCTATAGTTCGAAGCTCACTGACCATGCCCACCCCACCGACGCGTCCATTCGAGCCGCTGGCGCCTGACACGGCCGCGCGGCTGGCGGAGTTCGCCAAGGCCTGCAAGGCGGCGACGCGCGTGGTGTCGATGTACCCGCCGAGCCATCCCACCATCCAGACGGCGCTGGCGCGCATCACCGGTGCCGGCAAGCAATTGCTCTCGAGCGGACCGGTCGCCCTCACGGTCCTGCCCGACGCATTGCTCGTCGATGGTCGCGGATTCGCCAAGCCCGATCCAGCCGCCGGTGAACTGGCAGCACTGCTGCACCTGCAGTTGATTGGCGAGTTCACGCTGCTGGATCCGCTCGACAACGACGAGTGGCACGCGTTCCTGATGCTGCTGGCGCGGACGCCCGAAGACGCGCGCGCCGCCGGCGGCCTGGCCCAGTCGTGGGAGGAGTCCGGTAACTCGTCGATCACGCTGAAGGAGATCGACTACGCCGAGGTCTGGCGCGAACGCGCCGGCAGCGGCGCCTCGGCGTCGTGGGACCGTATCCTCGAGACCCTCAAAGAGGCCAAGGAGGAGTCGGGTGGCGTTGCGCCATCGACCGGCATGGCGAGCATGCTCGAGATGGCGAAGGACGCCGACCAGCTCGCGCAATTCGCCGAACGCCTGCAGGCGCACGGACGCGCGAGTGGCGACGACTCGGTGCAGCAGCGCAAGTCGCTGCTCGAGATGATGCACGGCCTCGCCAACTAC
>CAIVPW010000072.1 GCA_903907895.1 uncultured Alphaproteobacteria bacterium | reverse complement strand
GCGGAAGTCGCCGATGACGCCGCGCGCGATCAGTGCCTGCATGATCGGGTAGCCGCCGGTGGCGTGGGCGAAGCTGGCCTGGCTGCCGCGGTCGCTCGTCTCGCGCGGTGTCACGAGGGTCAGACCGTGTCCGGCGCAACGCGATTCGACGAGCGCGATGAACCCGTCGGTTAACGCGGTCGACTTCTCACGGATCGCGGCCATGCCACCGTATGGCGTAGCGGACCGGAGTGTGTCGACGCCGCACTCGAGCGCCGCCAGCGACAGCACGGGCGGTGTGCCGCAGGTAAAGCGTGACATGCCGGCGCCTGGACGGTAGTCGGGCGTGAACGCAAACGGTGCGGCGTGACCGAGCCATCCCGAGAGTGGCTGACGCCACTGCTCTTGCTCCATCCATGCGACGTGACGCGGATGCGCCCACGCGAATGCCGGCGCGCCGGGACCGCCGTTCAGGTACTTGTAGCCGCACCCGACGGCGAAGTCGGCGTCGGCATCGTTCAGGTCAACAGGCACTGCGCCGGCGGAGTGTGCGAGATCCCACACCGCAAGGGCGCCGGCTGCGTGCGCGGCCTTGGTGAGGTCCGCCATCCGATGCATGCGGCCCGTGCGGTAGTTGACGTGCGTCATCATCAGCACGGCAACGCGATCGCCGAGCAACGCGGGGATGTCGTCGGCATTCGCCAGCACCAGCTCAAGCCCGTGCGCGCGCGCCAACGTCTCGGCGATGTAGAGGTCCGTCGGAAAGTTCGTGCGTTCCGAGACAATCTGACTGGCCTTCGCCGCCCGCGCCTGCTGGATGGCGATGGCGGCGCTTAAGACCTTGTAGAGATTGACCGAGGTCGAATCGGCCACGATCACTTCGCCAGGGGCGGCACCGACGAGCGGCGCAATTTTGTCCGCGATTCGTTGACCGAGGTCGATCCAGCCGGCAGTGTTCCAACTGCGGACCAGGCCCACGCCCCACTCGCTCTCGACGACGGCCTGGACGCGAGCGGCCGTGGCAGCGGGCACGGCGCCGAGCGAGTTGCCATCGAGATAGATCAGGCCCTCGGCATCTGCCCCGGTCATGGCAAACTGCGCCCGCAATGGCGCCAGCACGTCGGCGGCATCGCGGGCGACGCAATCGGCTCGGGTGATCATGGCAGGGACCGCAGCACGGCCCGCACCGGCGAGGCATCGGCCGTCGCCAGCTTCAACGGCAGCGCGATCAGTTCGTAGTCGCCGGCGGCGACATCATCCAGGATCAGGTTCTCGAGCACACGCAGGTCGTGCTTCAAGAGCTGCTGGTGGCTGTCGAGCGTCTTGCTGTCCGCGGGGTCGACCGACTGCGAGTCGATGCCGACCAGGCGCACGCCGAGGCCGGCCAGCCACGCGATGGTCCCGGGCGCGAAGGCGCTGAACACCGGCGACCACTCCGTCGGCGCGGTCCGGCAGGTCCTCACCAGCACGCGCGGCGGCAGGCTGCCACTCGCGTCAAGCGCATGCGTGAGATGGTCCGGCGCGATCAGCGGCCCCTTGTCGATGGCGTGGATCACGCGACACGGCCCCAGAAACGGCGAGAGGTCGACGCTGCCAATGGGGCTGGCGCCGGCACCGTAGTGCAGCGGCGCGTCGGCGTGCGCGCCCAGATGCGGCGACATCGTGATCGCGCTCACATTGACCGGACAGCCCGGGCCAATCTCGGCGCTCCAGCGTTGCGAGTACGCGGTGTCACCGGGAAAGCACGGTGTCGCCGTGGCGATCACCGGTGAAATATCCCAGATTTTCATGGCAACCGACACGATAACATCCCGGTCCATGCCTTCGCGCACGCCGCCGAACGAATCGCTGGTCAGGGCCATCGGCACCTTCGGGCTGGCGGCGGCGATCATCAACATCACTATTGGCGGCGGCATTTTCCGGCTGCCCTCGAACGTCGCCAGCGCGCTCGGCGCGGCGGCGCCGCTTGCCTACCTGGTCTGCGCGGTCGCCATGGGCCTGATCGTGTTGTGCATTGCCGATGCCGGCAGCCGGGTGTCGCTGACCGGCGGGCCCTATGCCTACATCGGCACCGCCTTCGGTCCGTTCGCGGGCTTCCTGTCGGGCGTGCTCCTGTGGATGCTGGGCACGTTCGCGACCGCCGCGGTGTCCACGGTCTTTGCCTCAAGCCTCGGGCTGCTGGTGCCGGCGCTGGCGGGGCGCATGATGGAGATCGGCATTCTCGTGGTCGCGTTCGGGTTCTGGACGCTGATCAACCTGCGGGGCGTGTCGCTTGGCGTGCGGCTGAACTCGATCGCCACGGTGGCGAAGCTGCTGCCGCTGCTGCTGGTGGCGATCGGCGGGCTCTTCTTCATTGATACCGACAACCTGCGGATTGCCGCCATGCCCTCGGCCGGCGATGTGGCGCGCACGTCGCTGCTGCTGATCTTCGCGTTTGCCGGGATCGAATGCGCCCTGGTGCCAAGCGGCGAGGTGCGCGACACCGCGCGAACCGTGCCGCGCGCCATCGCGCTCGCGATGGTCGGCATCACCGTCCTGTACATCCTGTTGCAGGTGGTCGCCCAGGGCATTCTCGGGGACGGACTCGCTCAGGCCACCTCGCCGCTGGCCGATGCGGCCGGTGCCTCGCTTGGAGGCTGGGCGCGGGCGCTGTTGCTGGGCGGCGCCACGCTCTCGATGTTCGGTTATCTCGGCGGCATGACGCTGTCGATCCCGCGCATGGTGTTCGCGCTCGCGCGCGATGGATTTCTGCCGCGCGCCCTGGCCTCGGTGCACCCGACGCACCGCACGCCGCAGGCAGCGATCGTCGCGCAGTCGGCGCTGGCCCT
>CAIVPW010000071.1 GCA_903907895.1 uncultured Alphaproteobacteria bacterium | reverse complement strand
GCCGCGCGCGCCGCTTCGGCGCCACGCTGGTGGCCGGCGACGCGAGGCAGGCCGCGCGCCTTTGCCCAACGGCCATTGCCATCCATGATGATGGCGATGTGGACCGGCGGTCGAAGTGCCGGGGCGCTGCGGGTTGCCGGTTCCATGACTGATCCCGTCGCCCCTGCTGGACTGCCTAGACCTGCATGATCTCGCGATCTTTGTTCGCGAGCGTGTCGTCGATGGTGCGGATGACCGCGTCGGTTTCCTTCTGCACCTGTTCAGCAAAGCGCTTGTGCTCGTCCTGCGAGATGTCGCCGGACTTCTCGAGCGCCTTCAGCTTTTCCATGCCGTCGCGGCGCACGTTGCGCACGGCGATGCGGTGCTGCTCGGCATACTTGGCCGCAATCTTGGTGAGATCGCGGCGGCGCTCTTCCGTCATCTCGGGAATCTTGATGCGGATCAGCATGCCGTCGACCGTCGGGTTCAGGCCGAGGTCGGCATTGCGGATGCCCTTATCGACGGCGCTGATGTTGGCCTTGTCCCACACCTGCACCGTGAGCATGCGCGGCTCCGGCACGTTGATGTTGGCCACCTGCTTGAGCGGGACAGCGTTGCCGTAGGCGGTCACCATGACGGGATCGAGCAGACTGGCCGTCGCACGGCCGGTGCGTAAGCCGGAGAATTCCTTCTTGAGGTCTTCCACAGCGGCGCCCATGCGGCGCTTGATGTCGTTGAAATCAAACGTAGCCATGCGACTTAGCCCCCTTTGGCCCCGTCGGTGATCGTCGTCCACTTGCCCTTGCCGGCCAGCACCGCGGCGAACGAACCGGCCTCGTGGATCGAGAAGACCACGATCGGGACGCCGTTCTCGCGCGCGAGAGAAATGGCCGCGGCATCCATGACCTTGAGGTCCTTGGACAGGACCTCGAGGTAGCTCAGCGTATCATAGCGCGTGGCCGACTTATCCTTGTGCGGATCGGCGGAATAGACGCCATCGACCTGCGTGCCTTTGAGAATGGCGTCGCAGTTCATCTCGTTGGCGCGCAGCGCGGCGGCCGAGTCCGTGGTGAAGAACGGGTTGCCGGTGCCGCCGGCGAACACGACAACACGGCCCTTCTCGAGGTGACGCATCGCGCGGCGGCGGATGTAGGGTTCGGCGACGGTCGTCATGGGGATGGCCGACAGCACCCGCGTCGGCACACCGAGCGCTTCCAGGCTCGCCTGCATGGCGAGGCCGTTGATGACGGTCGCCAGCATTCCCATGTAGTCGGCGCCGGCCCGGTCCATGCCGGTCTTTGCGGCGGTGACACCGCGGACAATGTTGCCGCCGCCGATCACCAGGCACACCTGCACGCCGGCGTCGTGGACTTCCTGAATGTCGCGCGCGATGCGCCCGACGATGGCGTAGTCGATCCCCTGCCCCGCCGTGCCGGCAAGCGCTTCGCCGGACAGCTTCAACAGGACGCGCCGGTAGCGGGACTTCATCGTCTCCCTCTCAGCCGACCGGCGGTTCCCGCGTTGCGGACGCGCGTCAGCGCTTGGTGACCGCAGCGACTTCGGCGGCGAAGTCTTCCTGCTTCTTTTCGATGCCTTCGCCGACGGCCATGCGAATGAAGCCGGCAACCGTAACCGGCGCGCCCGCGGCCTTGCCGGCGTCCTCGATGACCTTCGAGATCTTGGTCTCGTTGTCCATCACCGAGACCTGCTCCATGAGCACGACCTCGCCATAGAACTTGCGGATACGGCCCTCGACCATCTTGGCAATGATCTCGGGCGGCTTGCCCGAGGCCTTCGACTGCTCCTCGAACACCGCGCGCTCGCGAGCGACGACGTTCTTGTCGAGCGCGTCGGCCGTCAGCGCCTGCGGGCTGGCAGCGGCGATGTGCATGGCGAGTTGCTTGCCGACGGACTGCAGCTTGGACGCATCGCCCGTCGATTCCAGGCCCACCAGCACCGCGATCTTGCCGAGATCCGGCTTCACCGCGTTGTGGATGTACGAAACGACGACGCCGTTCTTCACCGAAACGCCCGCCGAACGGCGGAACTGGATGTTCTCGCCGATGGTGGCAACGGCGTTGACGACGCTTTCCTTCTTCACCGCTTCGGTCTTGGCGAAATCGCCGCCGTTGGCGAGCGCGGCCTGCGCAACCGAAAGGACGAGGTCCTGGAACTTGTCGTTGCGTGCGACGAAGTCGGTCTCGGAGTTCACCTCGACGGCGACTCCCTGCGTGCCCTTCACGGCCACGGCGACGAGGCCCTCGGCGGCGATGCGGCCGGCCTTTTTGGCGGCAGCGGCAAGGCCCTTAGAGCGCAGCCAGTCGGCCGCCTTCTCCATGTCGCCCTTCGCCTCGATGAGCGCCTTCTTGGAGTCCATCATGCCGGCGCCAGTGCGCTCGCGCAGTTCTTTCACCTTCGCGGCGTCGATCTCGCTCACGATGTGTTCCTTCCGTCGTTCTTGCCGCGCGCGGACGCGCGGAGGTTCAATTCAGATAGACCGGGCAAGATGCCCGGCCGATCAGCGGCCGGCTTCGGCTTCGGCCGGGGCCTGCTCGGCTCCGCCGCCGCCACGACCACCACGGCCGCCACGGCCACGGCCACGGCCACGGCGCGGCTCTTCGCGCTCGCGCCCGCCGCCCTCGGCAGGGGCCTCGGCGGCTTCACCGGCGTCGGCTGCAGTCTGCTCCATTTCAGTGCGGATGCCGTCGAGCACGGCCTGCGAGACGAGCTCGCAGTACGTGTTGATGGCGCGCGAGGCGTCATCGTTGCCCGGGACCGGGAACGCGATGCCCTGCGGGTTCGAATTCGAGTCGACGATCGCGACGACCGGAATGCCCAGCTTCTGGGCTTCCTCGATGGCGATCTGCTCCTTGTTCGTGTCGATGACGAACAGGATGCTGGGCAGGCCGCCCATGTCCTTGATGCCGCCCAGCGAACGCTCGAGCTTCTCGCGCTCGCGATCGAGGTTCAGGCGCTCCTTCTTGGTGAGGCGTCCGCCGTCGGCGGATTCGGTCTGCTCGGCCTGTGCGTCGAGCTGCTTCAGGCGCGCGATGGAGACCGAGATGGTCTTCCAGTTGGTGAGCATGCCGCCCAACCAACGGTGCGCGACGAAATGCTGGCCGCAGCGGCGCGCGGCCTCAGCGAGCGGCTCCTGCGCCTGGCGCTTGGTGCCGACAAACAGGATGCGGCCGCCATGTGCCGCGACATCGCGCACTGCTTCGAGCGCGCGGTGCAGCATCGGGACCGTCTGCTGCAGGTCGATGATGTGGATGCCGTTGCGCGCGCCGTAGATGAACTGCGACATGCGCGGGTTCCACCGATAGGTGCGGTGGCCGAAGTGCACGCCAGCTTCCAGCAGCTGACGCATCGTGAAGTCAGGTAAAGCCATGTCCTTGCTCCGGTTAGCCTCCGCAGGGATGGTCTGGAAGACCCGAAGAAGCCTTGGGGTCCCAAACACCGGAACGGCGGCCTGACTGCTGCCAGGCGAACCGCGTACCTGCGTGCGGAATTTGCCCGCGCCACAATGGCGCCGACTGGGTTCAAATAGCCGCTCCGGGCCGTCCAGGCAAGCTTGTGGGCGGCCTTGCGAGCAGGATTCGAGCCCCCTCGGCCTTTTCGGCCCTAACACCGTGGGCCTAAGCGGACGCACTGGAGGTTTTCCGTTCGCGCGCGGCTATCCCGAGTGCGTGCCTGGGGTTGTAAATGCTTCCTGGTAGGTCCCGGGGTGCGGCGTCCGCGCCGCCAACCCGTGGAGAATCCCATGCTCCGCGGCGCGCTTGTGGTCCTGCCTGCATTGTTGCTTACGGTCGGGTGCACCCCCCGGCGGTGACGTCGCGCGTAAGCAGACGGCCGGACCCGCCGCTGGCGGCCAGGACCGGGTCGTCGCCCGGCCCGAGGACACCCCCCGCTTCGCCGACGCCGACATGGCGGCTGTCTTCCGCAACCTGGCCGGCCTGGGCGCTAGGCCCTTCGAGCAGCTGACCCCACAGCAGGCGACCCCGGCCGATGCGGTGAAGGTTGTGCTGAAGGCGCAGGGCAGATCGACGGCGCCGGAGGGGGTCGCTGCAACCCGCGATATCGCCCTTCCCCTACCCTCCGGACCGGTCGCGGGCGCCATGAAAGCACCGGGCGGAAACCTGGCCGCCAACGTACCGCAGCGAAGGCGCGATGCTCGCGACCCGGCTCAGTGCGGCGGAAGTACCAACCCAGAGCAGAACGTTCATGGGTGTGACCCATGAATTCTTCGGCATGGCGGCCGTGGTTGCCGACGCCAAGGACGCTCAACAATTCGCCGGCCAGCGCCTGCCTGCCGCATTCAGCGGCCCGCAGGCGCAGCGGTAGCGATCAGGTCTCGCGCAACTCGGCAACGCCTGGCGTCATGGCGATGGCCTCGCGGACCGCGGGCGTCAGAGCGAACTTGCCCGGCAAGGTGATCTCGACCTCGCGGCCCATGGTCGAGCGGCGGACGACGATGGCGACATCTGCCCGTCCGCCCTTTCCCTGGCCGAGGATGCGCTGAATGTCCGCAACCGGCTCGGGCCCATCGACCCAAACGCGCAAGCCGGCGGCGTGCTTGGCGGCGACTTCGTCGAGAGATTGGATCGACTGCGCCGTGAGCCGGACGTTGTCGTTGAACAGCGACGCTTCCGCCGTAATCAGAACAGAAGTCCCAGGCTCGAGCAGGTTCTTCGCGGCGGCAAGCGCCTCGGAGAAAAACGTCACCTCGAAGTCGCCGGACGCGTCCGACAATGCGACGTGGGCGAAGCGATTGCCCTTCTGCGAGCGGCGCTCGGTACGACGCTCCACGGTGCCAGCAAGCTGCAATGCAGTAGCGCCGTTCGCGACCTTGGCCGGAATATCGGCGCCTTGCGTGACCCGCTTGGCGGCGAGTACGCCAGTGTACGCCTCGAGGGGATGGGACGACAGGTAGAGGCCGAGCGCTTCGCGTTCGCGCTTCAGGCGCTCCATGGTGTTCCAGTTCTGCGGTGGCGGTAGCGTGAAGCGGCGGTCGGCGGCCTCGGTGCCGGTGCCAAACAGGCTCACCTGCCCACTGTCGCGCTCGGACGCGGCGGAGTTGGCGTGCTGCAAGATCATCTCAACGCCGCCATGCACGCGGCTGCGGTCCGCTTCGAGTGAGTCAAAGGCGCCCGCCAGCGCAAGGTTCTCGATCTGGCGGCGGTTGCCGGACTTCGGATCGAGGCGCAGGGCAAAGTCGGACAGCGACTTGAAGGTACCCTTGGCACGGCGCTCGGCCACGAGCACACCCATGGCAGCGGCGCCGACATTGCGAACGGCGGCCAGAGCATAGCGGATAGCGGGCTTGCCGTTGACATCCTCGACCGCGAATTCGACGTCCGAGCGGTTGATGTCCGGCGGAAGCACTTGGATGCCGAGCCGTTTCGCCTCCTGCTTGAAGGCGCTGATCTTGTCGGTGTTGCCGACGTCGACGGTCATGGACGCGGCGAGGAACTCGACCGGATGGTGCGCCTTCAGGTACGCGGTCTGGAACGAGATGAGCGCGTAGCCTGCCGAGTGCGCCTTGTTGAAGCCGTAGCCCGCGAACTTGTCGACGAGGTCGAAGACGGTGCCCGCCTTCTCGGCGGTGACGCCCTTCTCCATCGCACCCTTGATGAAGCGATCGCGCATCGCGTCCATCTCGGCCTTGATCTTCTTGCCCATGGCGCGGCGCAGGTTGTCGGCTTCGGCCATGCTGAAGCCGGCAAACACCTGCGCGATCTGCATCACCTGTTCCTGGTAGATGATGACGCCATACGTGTCGCGCACGACCGGCTCGATCAGCTCGTGCAGCTTCTCCGGCTCTTCGCGGCCGTGCTTGCACGCGACGTACTTGGGGATGTTCTCCATCGGGCCCGGCCGATAGAGCGCGACGATGGCGATGATGTCTTCGATGTTCGTCGGGCGCACCTCGCGCGTGAGGTTGCGCATGCCCTCGCTTTCGAGCTGGAACACGCCCATCGTCTCGCCGCGGGCCAGCATCTGGTACGTCTTGGCGTCCTCGAGTGGCAATTGGCCGATGTCGATCTCGGTGCCGCGGGTGCGGATAATCTTCACCGCCTTGTCGATGACATCGAGCGTCTTGAGGCCCAGGAAGTCGAACTTCACCAGGCCGGCTGCCTCGACGTACTTCATCGAGAACTGCGTTGCCGGCATGGACGAACGCGGATCGCGATAGAGCGGCACCAACTCGGTGAGCGGCCGGTCGCCGATGACGACGCCGGCGGCATGCGTGGAGGCGTGGCGGTAGAGGCCCTCGAGCTTCTGCGCGATATCGAGCATCTTGGCGACGCGCTCGTCGGCCTCGGCCTCCGCCTGCAGGCGCGGCTCGCCCGCGATGGCATCGGCCAGCGACACCGGATTGGCCGGGTTCATCGGCACCATCTTGCAGATGCGGTCGACCTGGCCGTAGGGCAGTTCCAGCACGCGGCCGACGTCGCGCAGCGCAGCGCGCGCCATCATCGAGCCGAAGGTGATGATCTGTGCGACGCGGTCGGCACCGTAGGTGCGCTGCACGTAGGCGATCACCTCGTCGCGGCGTTCCTGGCAGAAGTCGATATCGAAGTCCGGCATCGAAACTCGATGCGGGTTGAGGAAGCGTTCGAACAGCAGGCCGAACCGTAGCGGATCGAGATCGGTGATCTTGAGTGCCCAAGCCGCGACCGAACCGGCGCCCGAGCCGCGGCCCGGACCTACGGGGATGCCGCTGTCCTTCGAGTAGCGGATGAAGTCCGCCACCAGCAGGAAGTAGCCGGAGAAGCCCATCTTCGCGATGACCGACAACTCGTAGTCGAGGCGCTCGCGATACTTGGCCTGCTCGTCCTCGGCGCGCATGCCGACGCGATCCTTCAGTCCCGCGTGTGCCAGGCCGCGCAGGTACTCGCTCTCGGTCTGGCCCTCGGGCAGCGGGAAGCGCGGCAGGATGGGATCGCGCTTGGGTGGCATGTACGCGCAGCGGCGTGCCACCACGAGCGTGTTGTCGGCGGCCTCGGGCACGTCGGCGAACAGCGCGCGCATCTCGTCGGCCGACTTAAAGCGGTGCTCGACCGTGAGGCGGCGGCGGTTAGGCTCGTTCACCACGGCGCCGTCGGCGATGCAAAGCAGTGCGTCGTGCGCCTCGGACATGTCGGCCGTGGCGAAATACGGCTCGTTGGTGGCGAGCAGCGGAAGGTCGAGGGCGTACGCGAGATCGATCAGACCGCTCTCGATGCGCTCCTCCGGCTCCATGCCGTGGCGCTGCAATTCGACGTACAGGCGATTTGGGAAGATCGCTGCCAGCCTCTGCAGCGCCTCGCGTGCCTTGTCGGCGTGTCCCTCCAACAGCAGGCGCCCGACGCTGCCCTGCGTCGCCGCGGTCAGTGCGATCAGCCCGGCGGAGTGCTGTTCCAGCGTCTCCCAAGAGACGTGCGGCGTCTCGGGCGGCTCGGTATCCAGGAACGCGGCGCTCGAAAGCACCATGAGGTTGCGGTAGCCGGCCTCGGACTGGGCCAACAGCACGACGCGGTCCGGTTCCGGCTTGCGCTGGGTCGGCTCACCGCTGTCCGGGCGCGCGAGGCCCAGCTCGCAGCCAATGATGGGCTGCACGCCCTTCTTGGCCGCTTCGAACGAGAACTCCAGGGCCCCGAACAGGTTGCCGCGATCGGTGATCGCGAGCGCCGGCATCTTGTTCTCTTTGGCCAGGCGCACCGCGTCCTCGACCTGAATCGCCCCTTCGGAGAGCGAGTAGGCAGTGTGAACGCGGAGATGAACGAAGCTGGCGTGTGCCATCGCGGGGATAAGACCATGCCCTACCTAGGGCTGCGACGGAACTTTTCCAGAACGAACGCTAGAAGTTGTGGGCCAGCCTGTGAGCAACCCCTGTATCGGGTAGCTCACGCAACCAGGGGCGTCAGCACTCCGTCTTCGACCGTAAGCATGCGGTCCATGCGGCGCGCAAGGTCGAGGTTGTGGGTGGCAATGAGGGCGGCGACGCCCTGGGCGCGCACAAGGTTGAGCATGGCGGCGAAGACCTGCTCGGCGGTCTTGTGGTCGAGGTTGCCGGTGGGCTCGTCCCCCAACAGCAGCCCTGCCCCGTTGGCGAGTGCACGCGCGATGGCGACGCGCTGGCGCTCACCGCCCGACAGCTCGCCGGGACGGTGATGCAGGCGCTGGGCGAGGCCCAGGCGTCCCAGCAGCTCGGCGGCATGCAAGTGCGCTGCGTCCTTGCTCTTGCCGGCGATGCGCTGCGGCAGCGCGACGTTCTCGATGGCATCGAACTCGGGCAGTAGATAGTGGAACTGATAGATGAAGCCGACGCCGTCACGGCGCATGCGGGTGCGCGCGGCGTCGCTCATGTTCGTGCAGCGCTGGCCGCCGATCCAGACATCGCCGCTGTCGGGCCGATCCAGCAATCCGCTGATCTGCAGCAGCGTCGTCTTGCCCGAGCCGGACGGACCCACGAGAGCCACGATCTCGCCGCGCCGGATGGTGCAGGAGACGTTCTTCAGGATGTCGAGGCGCTGCGCGCCCTCGCGATAGGCCTTGTTGACGCCTTCGAGAACGAGGGCGGCCGCCGGGAGCGTTGCGTCATTCACTGCGCAGCACCTCGACGGGATCGGTGCGGGCGGCGCGCCAAGCCGGATACAGCGTGGCGAAGAACGACAACCCCAGCGCCATCAGGACGACGCCGGTGACCTCGTTCGCATCCACCTTGGCCGGCAGCGTGGACAGGAAGTAGATCTCGGCGGCGAACAGGTGCGCGCCCGTCAGGCCTTCGATCCACTGGCGGATGGTTTCGATGTTCACGGCGAACGCTACACCGAGGATGAAGCCGGCCAGCGTACCGATGACGCCGACGGATGCTCCGGCCAGGAAGAACACGCGCATCACCATGCCACGCGACGCACCCATGGTGCGCATGATGGCGATGGCGCCGCGCTTTTCCTTTACCAGCATGATGAGGCCGGAGATGACGTTGAGCGCCGCCACCAGGATGATCAGCGTAAGGATCAGGAACATCACATTGCGCTCCACTTCGAGCGCGTTGAAGAATTGGGTATTGGCGTCGCGCCAATCGAAGACGCGTACCTGGGTGCTGCCAAGCGCGATGGCGCGCTTGACCGCGTCGGGCTGTTCGGGGTCGGTCACGATCACGTCGATGGCGGTTACGCGGTCTTGCAGACGCAAAAACACCTGCGCCGCTTCGAGCGGCAGAAACGCCAGTGCCGAGTCGTACTCGTACATGCCGACATCGAAGGTCGCCACGAGCCGGTAGGCCTTCATGCGCGGCACGCTGCCGAACGGCGTGGGCGTGGTTTCGGGGGCGACGAACGTGACCGAGTCGCCCACCCGCAAGCCGAGATTGCCTGCCAGGCGATCCCCCATAACGACGGCATCGGTGCCGCCGAAGTTCGCGAGCGACCCCGAACGGATGCCGCCGGAGATGAGCGGCATCGCCCGCAGGTCATCGGCGCGAACGCCACGAATGAGGGCCCCGGTGGCCTGGCCCGCGTTGGTCATGGCCATTACCTGGCCCTCGATGATCGGCTGCACGCGAACCACGTCGGGCAATCCGCGGATCCGATCGGCCTCGAGATCGAAGTTCGACACCGTCCCGCTGATGCCGCGTACGACGACATGGCCGCCGATGCCCAGGATGCGATCCACCAGCTCGGCCCGGAAGCCGTTCATGACCGACATGACGATGATGAGGGTGGCGACGCCCAGGGCGATGCCAATCAGCGACAGCCAGGCGATGACGGAGATGAAGCCTTCGCGGCGGGCTCGCAGGTAGCGGGCGGCGATGCCCCATTCCAGCGCGTTGAACATTTGGCGTCCCGCCTCTATACCCGGCCCCGCCTGGGAAACTATACAGGCTGACCGGTTGCCGCCATCGGGACCTTGCCCCTGCGGGTTATGGGGGCCCAGGCCGGCGACGGCCCAAGAAGGAATTCCCCATGCCCAATGCGCTGCCCATCACGCGCCGCGAGAACTTTGCCGAGTGGTACCAGGCGGTCGTGCGCCTAGCCGACCTCGCCGAGACGTCGCCGGTGCGCGGCTGCATGGTTATCAAGCCGTGGGGCTGGGGCGTGTGGGAACGCATCCAGCAGATCCTGGACCGGCGCTTCAAGGAGACCGGGCACCAGAACTGCTATTTCCCTCTGTTCATACCCATGAGCTTCCTGGCCAAGGAAGCTGAGCACGTCGAGGGCTTTGCCAAGGAAATGGCGGTGGTGACGCACCATCGGCTGAAGACGATCGACGGCAAGCTGCAGCCCGATCCCGAGGCACAGCTGGAGGAGCCGCTGATCGTGCGTCCGACGTCGGAGACGATCATTGGCGATGCATTCCAGCGCTGGATTCAAAGCTATCGCGACCTGCCGCTGCTGGTGAACCAGTGGGCAAATGTGGTGCGCTGGGAAATGCGCCCGCGCCTGTTCCTGCGCACGACCGAGTTCCTCTGGCAGGAGGGCCACACGGCGCACGCCGACAAGGCCGATGCCATGCGCGAGACGCGGCAGATGCTCGAGGTGTACCGCGACTTTGCCGAGAACATCTTGGCCATGCCTGTCGTCGCTGGGGAAAAGTCGGAGAACGAACGTTTCCCCGGCGCCGACAACACGTACTCGATCGAAGCGATGATGCAGGACGGCAAGGCGCTGCAGGCCGGCACGTCGCACTACCTGGGCACGCATTTCGCGCAGGCGCAGAACATCAAGTACCAGACGGCCGAGGGCGGCACCGCGTTCTGCCACACGACGAGCTGGGGCGTGTCGACGCGCCTGATCGGCGGCGTGATCATGACCCACGGCGACGACGACGGCCTGCGCTTGCCACCCGCCATCGCGCCGCATCAGATCGTGATCGTGCCGATCCTGCGCGACAAGCCCGAGGACGCCGACGTCAGCAAGTTCGCCGACGAACTGGCGAAAGAGCTTGGGAGCCTCAGCGCGTTGGGCGCGCCGGTGCGCGTGTTCGTCGATAAGAAGCCGGTGAAGTCGGTGGACAAGCGCTGGGACTGGGTGCGCCGCGGCGCACCCTTGATCCTGGAAATCGGCGGCCGCGATGCGGCGGCCGGCAACGTCACGTTCCTGCGGCGAGACCAGATGTACGACGGCCCCGCCGGCGGCAAAGCCAAGATGCAGAGCCTGGCGCGCGCGGCGTTCATCGGCGGCGCAGCGAAGCTACTGGAGGAAATCCAGGCCTCGCTGTTCACCCAGGCGAAGCGGCGCATGGACGAGAACGTGCGCAGCGACATCAAGACCCTCGACGAGATGAAGAAGTACTTCGGCAAGGACGACGAGGGCGGCGAGTTCAAGGGCTGGGTGCGTGTCGGCTGGTCGAAGCCGACGGGCGCCGCGCTGGAAAAGGTGTCGGCGACGCTGAAGGAGAACGCGCTGACGATCCGCAACGCGCCGCTGGATCAGTCCAATGTGCCGGCAACCTGCATCTTCACCGGCGCTCCGGCCGTCGAAGCGGTGCTGATCGCGCGGTCGTACTAGCGCGGTTGCTGCACAGCCTCGCGGGCGAGCAGGTCGCGGCAGGCCTGCACCAACTCGGCGTCGGCGGCGGGTCCGAGTTTTTGGCCGTTGAAGATCATGGCGCCGTCCGCCAGGCGGAGGCGCACTTCGCCGACCTGCACGCGCAGGTCGGGGAATCCGGGCGGTGGCGCGCGACCGGCCCGCGCAAAGACGTCAGGCGCGATCGGCAGGACCAGCTCCTCGGGCAACGGCACGGGCCGATCGAGATCGGCTGGAGTCACCGCATTGCCGCGGGCGTCCACACCGGGCACGTAGTCGGCACCGGCGACGTTCCGCGGCCGGCTTTGGGGGCGATCGACGGCCGCCACGATCTGACGGCAGGAGTTGATGGTAGCCGCCGGAGCCTGCGCCAGCGCAGCGCCGGGCACCACCAGCGCAAGCGCGGCGAGCGCGCTACGTGCGGAAGTCGATGAGACCCGAATCAAGGCCGTAGACCAGGCCAAAGGTGAGGATGAGCGCGATGACGAAGGCGATGGCCGCCTTCTGCCACATGTAGTGCTGCTCCGGCGCGCCATGATCCTGGCCCGCCTCCGGGTTCTCGACGCGCTTCACGCCGAACGGCAGCGTCACGAAGAGCGACAGGAACCAGACGACAAAGAAGATGGCGAGAATACTGAACCAGGGCATTCATCGAACTCCACGGCGTGCCGGATAGCTTACCGCATCCGTGGCCGGCAGGCGCACGATCTCGACGTCGATGGCCGGGCGTTGCTGCGTGAACGCCTTCAACTCCCCCCGGATCGCCTGACGCACCGCGAGGTTCACCTCATCATCATCGACGCGGCGGGGCCGCGGCAGGTCCATCACCCGGGCCTCGGCGGTTCGGCGGATCTTCTCGGCGGCACCCTCCGGCAGGTCGAGGCCGCGAAGGATGACCTTGGCCGGCGCGCTCGGCTCCCCGTCGGCGTCGAGCACGAGCAGCACGGTGGCGGCGCCATTGAACATCATGCGCCGCCGCGCCTGGATCGCCTCGGTGTCGAGCGGCACGGGCCGCGAGCCGGCAACGGCCAGGCGACCATACGGCACCTGCGTCAGGACTTCGGGCTCACCCGGTGCAAGGCGCACTTCGTCGCCGTCATTCACGACGATCGCGGTGCTGCCGCACGAGCGGGCGAGCTCGGCGTGGCCGTTGAGTTGGCGGACGTCGCCATGCACCGGCAGCACGTAGCGCGGCCGCAGCCAGGCAATCATCTGGCGCAACTCCTGGCGATACGGGTGGCCAGACACGTGGACAAAGTGGTCCTTCTCCGTGACGACCTTGACTCCGCCACGCAGCAGGCTGTTCACGACCCGTCCGATGGACTTCTCGTTGCCGGGGATGACCTTGGACGAAAAGATCACGGTGTCGCCGCGGCCGAACTTCACCGTGCGGTGCTCCCCGAACGCGATGCGGGCGAGAGCGGCGCGCTGTTCGCCCTGGCAGCCCGTGACGAGATACAGCACATGCTCGGCCGGCAGGCGCTCGCCTTCGTCGTCCTCGAGAACGGTCGGCAGGTCGCGCAGATAGCCGCACTCGCGCGCCGCTGCAACCGTGCGCCACAGCGAACGGCCGACCATGACGACGACACGGTCGTTGGCAACGGCTGCGCGGCAGACGGTTTCGATGCGCGCAGCATTGGAGGCGAACAGACTCACTGCTACGCGGCCCGTCGCCTCTCCGATGAGCGTGCTCATGCTCTCGAGCAGCGCGCCTTCGGAGCCGGAGTGACCTTCGGTGTTGGCGTTGGTGGAGTCGCCCATAAGCGCCAGAACTCCGTCGTCGCCGAGCTTCTTCAGCTTGGCTTCGTCGGTAAGCTTGCCGACGCGCGGCTCGGGGTCGAGCTTCCAGTCGCCGGAGTGGACGATGGTGCCGAGCGGTGTGCGGACGGCGACCGAATGGGCCTCGAGAATCGAGTGCGTAACGCCGATGTAGTCGACGCTGAACGGCCCGATGTCGGCATGGCCGCCCACAGGGACGATGCGGACCGGCACCTGCGCAAGCAGGCCGCCCTCTTCGAGCTTGCCGCGCAAGATGGCACAGGCGAATGGCGTGGCGTAGACGGGGCAACGCAGTTGCGGCCACAGGTACTGCACGGCGCCGAGATGGTCTTCGTGCGCGTGGGTCAGCACGATGCCGAGCAGACGTTCCCGCTGCTCGATGATGAAGCTCGCATCGGGCACCAGAACGTCCACGCCCGGGTGCGCCTCGTCGGCAAAGGCGAGGCCGCAATCGACCATGAGCCAGTCGTAGTCGCCCGGCGTGCCGTAGCCGTATAGAGCCAGATTGGCGCCGAACTCGCCGACGCCGCCGAGGGGAACGAATACCAGGCGTTTGTCCATTTTCCTCAGCGTTGGCCGCGGTTGCGGCGATAGATTTCAACAATGCCGCGCAGCGTCAGGTCTGAATCGACGTGCTGCACGGACTTCGTGCCGTTGGCGAACAGCGGTGCCAGACCGCCGGTCGCGATCACTTTCACGGTGCCGCCAAGCTCAGCCGCCAGGCGCACCACCAATCCCTCGATGAGGCCGATGTAGCCCCAGTAGATGCCCGACTGCATGGCCGACACGGTATCGCGGCCGATGGCCCGCGGCGGTGCCTCAACGGCGATATGCGGCAGCTTGGACGTGGCCAGATGCAACGCCTCCAAACTCAGATTGATGCCCGGCGCGATCGCTCCGCCACAGTAGTTGCCCTCCCCGTCCACCACATCGAACGTGGTGGCGGTACCAAAATCGATCACGATTAGCGGGCCGCCGTACGTCGTATGCGCCGCGACGGCATTGACCAGGCGGTCGGCGCCGACTTCGGCGGGCCGGTCGATCAGCACTTTCACCCCGAGCGCGACGCCAGGATCGCCCACCACCAGCGGCGTGCACTTGAACATGCGCTCCGACAACTGGCGCAGGTCGCGCAGCATGCGCGGCACGACCGAGGCGATGGCGACCTCGGTAATCGCGGCCGCGGTCAGGCCCTCGAGCGACAGCCATTGGGTGATGAGCGCCGCGTATTCGTCGGCGGTGCGGTCCTGCCAGGTGGCCGCGCGCCACTGGCAGCGCTTCTTGTCGCCGTCGTAGACGCCAAGGACGACGTTGGTGTTGCCGGCGTCGATGGCGAGCAGCATCTAGGCGGCGCTCCGGTCCAGAAGGTAAACGTCGCCAGCCGCGATGCGGCGAACGCCCTCCGCGGTACCGAGCAACAGCACGCCTTCGGCATCAAGGCCGGCAAAGGTACCGGGCACCGTTTCCGAAGGCAGGCGTACTTCAATTTGCCGACCGATGCCGGCGGCCCGCGCAAGCCAGGCATCGCGGATCGATTCGAAACCCGCCTGCTCCCAACGGCGATACCAGAACGAAAACTCGCTTAAGTATCGGTGCAGCACGGTCTCGACGTCGTCCACGCCCCCGGCGGCCGCGATGCTGATCGCACCGTCTGGCGCCGAGGCGACGTTCACGCCGGTGCCCAGGACAATTGCGCCCTCCGCTCCCTCCAGCAGGATACCGGCGATCTTGCGGGTGCCGAGCATCACGTCGTTCGGCCACTTGAGTTGGACCAGTTCATCCGGCGTCAAAGCGGCGATGGCATTGGCGAGGGCGACCGCAGCGACGAAGGAAATCTGCGCCGGGTTGCTGCGGCGGGGCCGCAACACAAGCGAGCAATATAGGTTCCCGGGGGGCGATTCCCATGTGCGGCCGCGGCGGCCGCGCCCCTTGGTCTGCTCCTTGGCCCACACGACCGTGCCGGGCGCGGCACCTTCGGCGGCCAGGCGCAGGGCTTCTTCGTTGGTGGAGCCCACGGCGTCGAGGCTGACGAGCCGGAAGCCGGCCGGGACGATCGACCCGAGCTTGCCTCCGTCGTTCGCCGCGGCGCTATCGCTCAAGGAAACAGCGCGAGTGCGGCGGACCCGGCTTGAGCCACGAAGGGCGCCGGGAACAGGAAGAAGAACAGCACGAACACGGTTGCTGCCGCGACGACGGCACCGACGGCGCCGTCCGGCGCCTCAAACGCGGGCGCGGGTTCGTCGAAGTACATGATCTTCACGATGCGCAGGTAGTAGTACGAGCCCACGACAGTGGACAGCACGCCAACAATGGCGAGCGCATAAAGGCCGGCATCGATCGCCGCGTAGAATACGTAAAACTTAGCGAAGAACCCGGCCAACGGCGGGATGCCGGCCAGGGAGAACAGGAACGCCGCCATACCGAACGCCAGCATCGGGCGAGTACGCGACATGCCGGCTAGATCATCGATGTTCTCGACCAATTCGCCACTCGGACGCCGCATCGACAGGATCACGCCCCATGCGCCGACGTTCATGACGACGTAGATCGCCATGTACAGCAGCATGCCGCGGACGCCATCGACGGTGTTGGCGGTGAGGCCCATGAGCGCATAACCGGCGTGGCCGATGGAGCTGTAGGCCATCAGGCGTTTGATGTTGCGCTGACCGATGGCGGCAAACGCGCCGAGCAGCATCGACATGCCGGACAGCAATGCCAGCATGCCCGACCAGTCCGCACCGATGTCGCCAAACGGTCCGGTCATCACGCGGATGAACAGGGCGAGCGCGGCGACCTTGGGAGCCAGCGAAAAGAACGCGGTGACCGGCGTGGGCGCACCTTCGTAGACATCCGGCGTCCACATATGGAACGGGACCGCGGCCACCTTGAAGGCCAGGCCGCAGACCAGGAACACGAGGCCAAAGAGAATGCCGAGCGAGCGCTCCTCTTGGGCGTCCAGTACGAATGCGATGCCTTCGAAGCTAGTGGTGCCGGTGAATCCGTACAGCAGCGTCGCGCCGTACAGGAGGATGCCGGACGCGAGCGCGCCGAGAACGAAGTACTTCAGGCCGGATTCCGTTGAGCGCACCGAGTCGCGGTTGAAGGCGGCGAGCACGTAGAGCGACAAGCTCTGCAGCTCGAGACCGACGTAGAGCGAAATGAGGTCGTTGGCGGTGACCATCACCATCATGCCGAGCGTGGCGAGCATCACCAGCACCGGGAACTCGGGACGCGCGAGCTTTTCGCGATCCAGGTAGCCAAGCGAAAGGATCAGCGACAGCACCGAACCGGCCACGATCAAGACCTTGGCGAAGGCCCCGAAGCGGTCGGCGACGAACATACCGGCAAAGGTGACCGTCTGCACGCCGGCGTCCCGCCACACCATCCAACCGACGATCAGCAGCGCCGCGACACCCGCCCAGGTGACGACGCGCGTGCCGCGGTCGCCGAGGAACACGCCGACGATGAGCAGCGCCATTGCCGAGACGGCCAGCCAGACCTCGGCCATGGCCGGAGAGAGATCGGGAAGTTCCACTGCCGGGTCCTGCTTTCTTGGCCTACTGCGCCGTCGCCAACTGCGTCGCCGCCGCACGAGTGGCCTCAAGGGCGAGTTCGTGCTGGCTCAGCAGGTTTTCGACCGATGCATGGAACACGTCGAGGATCGGCATCGGATAGAACCCGAAGAAGATGATCAGCACCACCAGGGGCGCAAGCACGGCGATCTCCCGGCGGTCGAGATCGAGGATGTCCATCAGGTCGTCGCGAGTGATCACACCGAAGATCACGCGACGGTACAGCCACAAGGCATAGGCGGCGCTGAGGATCACGCTGGTGGTGGCAAAGAACGCCACCCAGGTGTTCACCGGGAACGTGCCGACCAGGACCAAGAACTCGCCGACAAAGCCGCTGGTGCCCGGCAGGCCAACGTTGGCCAGCGTGAATACCAGGAACGCGACTGCGTAGATCGGCATGCGGTGTGCGAGGCCGCCGTAGCGCGCGATCAAGCGTGTGTGGATGCGGTCGTAGACCACGCCGACGCAAAGGAAGAGCGCGGCAGAAACCAGGCCATGGCTCAGCATGACCATGAGGCCGCCTTCGACACCCTGCTGGGTGAAGGTGAAGACGCCGATGGTGACGAAGCCCATGTGCGCGATCGAGGAGTACGCGATGAGTTTCTTCATGTCCTCCTGCATGAGGGCCACCAGCGACGTGTACACGATCGCGATGATGCTCATGGTGAAGACGAGCGGCGTGAAGTACTGGCTGGCGTCGGGCAGCATCGGGATGCTGATCCGCAACAGACCGTAGCCGCCGAGCTTCAACATCACGGCCGCCAGCACGACGGAGCCGGCGGTAGGTGCCTGCACGTGGGCATCCGGCAGCCAGGTGTGCACCGGCCACATGGGGATCTTCACCGCGAATGCGGCGAAGAATCCGAGCCACAGAAGCTTCTGCCAATACGGATCGATGGCGGTGCGGCTGAGCTCGGGGATGTCGGTGGTGCCGAACTGGAAGTACAGCCACAGGATGCCAAGCAGCATCAGCACGCTGCCGAGCAGTGTGTAGAGGAAGAACTTGAACGTCGCGTAGACGCGGTTGTCAGAGCCCCAGATGCCGATGATCAGGAACATCGGGATCAGGCCGGCCTCGAAGAACAGATAGAAGAGAACGAAATCGAGCGACGTGAAGACGCCGATCATCATGGTCTCCATGATGAGGAAGGCGATCATGTACTCCTTCACCCGCGAATGGATGCTCTCCCAACTGGCGAGGACGCAGAACGGCGTCAGGAACGTCGTAAGGATCACGAACAGCATCGAAATCCCGTCCACACCCATGTGGTACGTGATGCCTTCGGC
>CAIVPW010000070.1 GCA_903907895.1 uncultured Alphaproteobacteria bacterium | reverse complement strand
GCGAGCAGGATCACGCCCACGGCAGTGAATGGGTTGCGCGGGCCCTTCAGGGCGAGCTGGAGCAGGTTGCCGGCGGCGATGTCGAGCGGATCGACCCAGACGACGTCGTCGACGGCGCCCGTGGTGGTGCCGCGCACGCCGATCTTCGAGCCCATGATGCCGGGCAGAATGAGGACCTTGGGGCCACCGCGCACCCCGCGCGCCGCCACCTCGCGCGACAGCTCGCGCAACTCGGCGTACTGGTCGGCGCCGAAGTAGTCCTCCAGAAGGCCACGGTCCTCGCCGGTGCGCAGCGCCCGCTCGATGACGTCGTCTTTTAGCTCGAATTCAGGATGCGCCAGGCGAGCGGGGATGGCCGGCGCGGCTACGCTGCGCGGCCGGCGCTGCGTGGTGCGCGCATTGGCAGCCGGGCGGCCGCTGCGGGCGCGTTGCGCGGATCGCCGGCGCGGCGTGCGCGCCCCCTTCGCCTTCGCCCCAGCCCCCGTGCGCTTTGCCAACAGGTCCTCCGACATTACGTCGTGAAAGAGCCGTCAGAAGACTATGGGCGCCGGCGCGCGCTGTCGGCTAGCCATTCGGCCCGAGAATGTGGCCTACCGGCAGTTGTGTCGTGCCGCATGCGGATCATGCCCTGCCCCAAGCAAGCCTTAGCCCGCGCGGTACAACTGAGCGCAGGACCTCGGAGGGCTATTAGAGGCCGAGTAGCGGCTGCACCAGACGCACGAGGGGGTTGCGGAAGTGCAGCGGTGCGTCCGTCACGGCGAGCACAATGCACTCGGCTTCGTCCGTCACGGCCGGCTGATGCATGACGCTTTCGTCGTGTTCCGCCACGTCGCCGCGAGCAAAGGTGCCGAATGCGTCGCGGTAGGTGCCCGTGAGCACGAGCGTCAGCTCGCGCCCGCCGTGGGTGTGTTCCGGCACGCGGGAGCCGGGCGCCAACCGAATGAGGCGTGCAGTGGATCGAGCCGAGCGGTGCAGGACCAGCTGGCGCACGCCGCGGCCCATCAGGCGCCAGTGGGCGCCGGCTTCGGCCGTGTAGCGCCGCACGGGAACCGGAAGCCGGTCGTCTCCGGCCACGCGGACGCGCGGCCGTGGGGTCGGTGGGCCGTCGAGCCGCGCCAACACGGCAGCAGTCGCAGAATCGGCAAGCAACTCGGCCGGCGTGGATTCGAGCAGCGCGCCGCCCAGCGCCTCGGCGTCGGCAACGACTTGGCGACAGCGATCGCACAACGCCAGGTGGGAGGCCACCAGCAGCGAGCTGCCCTCGTCGAGGCCGCCGGCCGCGTACTCCAGCAGCAAATCGTCGGTCGCGTGATGCTGAATCATGGCCCCTCTCCCTGGAGAGCGCCGCGCAGCCGGACGAACGCGAGGCGCAGACGAGATTTCACGGTGCCGAGCGGCAGATTGAGCTCGGCGGCGATCTGCGCGTGCGGCTTGTGCAGAAAAAAGGATTGTTCCACCACCTGGGCCTGGTCGAGGGGCAGTGCCTGCAGGGCGGCGCGCACTCGCACGGCGCGGCGGCGCTCGATCAGAACCTGGTCCGGGGCCGGCTGGGTGTCCACGCTCGCGTGCTCCTCCTCGAACTCGACGGTGGGATGGCGCTCGCGCCGGACGGCGTCGATCTGGGCGTTGCGGGCGATGGTGTAGATCCACGCGGCAACCGACCCCTTGGCAGCATCAAAGCTCGCCGCGTTGCGCCATACCCGCAGCATGACCTCCTGCGCCAGGTCTTCAGCGGCAGCAGCCTCGATGCCCTGGCGGCGCAGGAACCCCTTGATGCGGGGCGCAAAATGCTGGAACAGCCGCACGAACGCGTCGCGATCGGCCGTCGCCGCAATGATCCCCAACAGCCGGACGTGATCGTCGCGCCGCAACTCCGGGGCGGAATCGCGTTCTACGGGTCGGCTCATGGCCGCAACGCGCGCCGGAGGCAGGCGGCGGGGCCTTGGAGGTTGGGCGCGCGCCAATGGCGGCGCGAGCGCTTGTGCCGTAAGCATGCCCGGTTAACGAAGCGGCCGCGCCTTTGGATCACCGGTGCCCCCAAGCATCGGCGGTGATCCAAAGGCGCTCGAGCGCCGTAGGTATTGCCGATCGGTGGGGGAATCATGCGGCACATCGCAGTAGTAGGCGCCGGCGCGGCCGGATTGTCGGCAGCATGGCTGTTGTCGCGGCGGTACCGCGTCATTCTATACGAGGCGCACCAGCGCCTGGGGGGGCACGCCAACACCGTAGAGGTGAAGGATGAGGCGGGGTCGGTGGCGGTGGATACCGGTTTCATCGTCTACAACGAGCCAACCTACCCGAACTTGACCGCCCTGTTCAGGCACCTGGAGGTCGCGACCGAGGCGAGCGACATGTCGTTCGCCGTTTCCCTTGATGCCGGGCGGCTTGAATACGCCGGCGCGGACAATCTGGGTGCGCTGTTCGCCCAGCGAAGCAATCTGGTGCGCCCGCGCTTCTTGCGCATGCTGGCTGACATCGTGCGGTTCTACCGGGAGGCCACCGCGGCAGATCCTGCGGCACATGCCCATCTCACCCTGGGTGAGTACCTGGAGCGCGGGGGCTACGGTACAGCGCTACGCGATGACCACGTTCTGCCGATGGCCGCCGCGATCTGGTCGAGCAGCGTGGACACCATCCTTGCGTTCCCCGCCGCCACCTTCCTGCGCTTCTTTCAGAATCACGGCCTGTTGCGCGTAGCCAACCGGCCGCGTTGGCGCACCGTGCGCGGCGGCAGCCGCGAGTACGTGAAGCGCATCGAAGCCCAACTGGCGCCGGGCACAGTCCGCACCGGCGCAGGCGTCGTGGCGGTGACCCGCCTGGATACCGGCGTCGAGCTGACGCTGGCCGGTGGCGAGCGGGAGCGCGCCGACGGCGTCGTCTTCGCAACGCACGCACCGCAGGCACTGCAGGCGCTGCACGACGCGAGCGAGGAAGAACTCTCGGTTCTTGGCGCCTTTCGCACCCAGCCCAACGAGGCGATCCTGCACCGCGATCCGGCGCAGATGCCGCGCCGCCGCGCCGCGTGGGCAAGCTGGAATTACTCCGGACAGACCGGCCGCCCCGGCAGCGCGGCGGCTTCGGTTACCTACTGGATGAACCGGCTGCAGGGCATCGCGCGGCCAGACAATCTGTTCGTGACGCTCAACCCGCTGACGCCCGTGCGGGAGGACTTGGTGTTGCGGCGGTTCTCCTATCAACATCCGATCTTCGATCGCGCCGCGCTCGATGCACAGGGGCGCCTGGGCACGATCCAGGGCGTGCGGCG
>CAIVPW010000069.1 GCA_903907895.1 uncultured Alphaproteobacteria bacterium | reverse complement strand
CGCAAAGGTGCAGTTACTCCAACTGCCGCCATCGCATCGGATCGCGCCGCCGTACGCGTTGCCGCCACTTGCGTAGTTCGACCGGAACTCACAGCCAGTGAACGGTCCGAACGCGTAGCCCCAGATCGCGCCGCCCTCGGCCAGGCTGCCGCCGCTCGACTGAACGTAATTCCCGATGAACCGCACGCTCGTCATGGAATCAGAGCTGTTTCCCGGATCGCAATGGATCGCGCCACCTCGAGGTGTTGCGGTTCCGGTGCATCGATTGCGCTCGAAAAGGCAGAGTGTGAGCGTTCCAATTCGCGAGCATTTGATGGCGCCGCCGAGTGCGGGAAGCCAGGTGCTGCTGCTGTTGCTGATGTAGCAATCTGTGAACGTGGAGGTGCTGCCGGAAGCCTCGCCCGCAGTGAACGCGGCACCGCCGAAGCAAGCGCCCCCATAGTTGCTGCTGCAGTATTCGGCGCCTCCGTCGATTCCACATGCGGTGAACAAGCATTGGTTCCAGGTCGCGCTGCCGCTGGTGGCGACCGCGCCGCCGTATGCGTATCGCGCTGCACACGTTTGCGCGACCGGAAGTAGTAGCGAGCATCCCGCGAAGTTGCATCCCGTGCAGGCCAGACTTTCGCTTCCGTAGATTGCGCCACCGTAGGCAGTAGAGAACCCCTGGACTCGATTGTTCGAGAAGGTGCTTCCCTCGCAAGCGATCACAGACGGAACACGGACGGCCCCGCCGTACCCAGTGGTCGAAAATGCGCCTAGATTTTGAACGGTGTTCCCATCAAACACGCAATCGACGATGCGTGAACCCGCGGAAGCACTGTAGATCGCCCCGCCAAGGCCATCTCCGCTGCGCGGCTTCGCCGCATTTGCCGTGAAGGTGCAGCCTTCGATGCTGGCCACGGCCCCGTCGAGCCAAACTGCGCCGCCTTGCGCACCTCCGTTATAGCCTTCGTCTGGTTGTGCAAGATTCTCATTGAACGTGCAGTTCGCGAACGTCTGGTCTGCACCGGTGTCGGCGGCAACCGCGCCGCCCGCGCTCGCGCCGTTGCGGTTCTTGGCGCGGTTGCCGGTGAAGGTGCAGCTGGTCCACGCGACATCGCTATTGACCATGAGGTACGCGCCGCCGCCGCGCTCGGTGGCGGTGTTGGCGTCGAAGGTGCAGCCGGTGAAACTCGGGCGGCCGTTGACGACGGCGGCGCCCGCGCCGCGGTCGAGCGCGGTGTTCGCGGTGAACACGCAGTCGCGGATGGTCGGGCTGGCCGAGTTGATGTACATGCCGCCGCCGACGGCCGCGCGGCCGTTGCGGATGGTGAAGCCCTCGAGCACGGTGGCCGCGGTCTCGGCGTTGGCGAACTTGACCGTGGTCCCCAGCTGGCCGCCGTCGATGATGGTGGTGGCGGGGCCGCTCTCCGAGCGGAGCGTGACCGCCTTGCCGAAGAAGCGGATGAGCTCGTTGTAGGTTCCGCTGGCGACGATGATCGTGTCGCCGTTGGCCGCGGCGTTGATG
>CAIVPW010000068.1 GCA_903907895.1 uncultured Alphaproteobacteria bacterium | reverse complement strand
TCATGACGCCGTCGGCTTGTTCGTGACGCCGCTGGCGCTGGCGATTATCTACTTCGTGATCCCGGCGGCGACCCGGCGGCCGATCTACAGTCACTTTCTGTCGATGCTCGGGTTCTGGCTGCTGTTCTTCCTGTATCCGTTAAACGGCACGCATCACTACGTGTTTTCGATCATCCCGATGTCGGCACAACTAACGGCGATCGCGGCATCGGCGCTGCTCGGCGTCGACGTGATCATCGTCGTCGCCAACCTGCTGTTGTCGCTGCGGGGCGCAGGCATCCTCCCGAAGGACCCGGGCCTGCGGTTCGTGGCCACCGGCACGTACTCCTACCTGGTGGTCAGCATCCAGGGCTCGATGCAGGCACAGATGTCGGTGAACCAGGCGGTGCACTTCACCGACTGGGTGGTGGCACATTCGCATCTGGCCATGCTTGGCTTCGCGTCGTTCGCCGCAGCGGGCGGCCTGGTGCACGCGTGGCAACGCATTCCGTGGGCGCGCTACAACGCCCGCGCCATCAATCACGCCTATTGGCTGGTGGTGGCGGGACTGGCGCTGATGTTCGTGGACCTGACATTGGCAGGCCTGGTGCAGGGGCGGCTGTGGGCTGCGGGCGCGCCGTGGATCGAGTCGGTGCAGGCTTCGCGCGTCTACTGGGTGATTCGCGCGCACGGCGCCTCGTGGCTCGTCGCAGGCGGATTTGTCTCGCTGCTGGTCGGTCTCACCACGGGACCGCGCGGCGGCGGCTGGCAAGCCGTTGAAGACAGTATTGGTTCCGCGCCGGTCGAGCAGGTCGCGCCGAAGCTCGTGCCCGTCGCGGGAGGTGCCGCATGAGCGCCGGCCGCGCGGTAGGCAAGGCCTATCTGGTCGCCAGCGTTGCCGGTGTGTTCTTCTTCGCCATGTCGGTGGGGCTGCTCGGTGTATGGCCGCGACGGATCATCGACGCGCAAACAGCGGCGATGTCGCCGGCGCATCCATTGGGACTGAGCGACAGCGCGCGGCGCGGCCGCGCCATCTACGGCCGCGAAGGGTGCGCGTACTGCCACACGCAGCAGATTCGCTACCTGCACACCGACATGACGCGGTTTGGCGCGCCGACGCTGGCGTGGGAGACGCGCTTCGACTATCCACACCTGTGGGGCACGCGGCGCATCGGGCCCGACCTGTCGCGCACCGCCGATACGCGATCGGCTGACTGGCACTTCGCGCACTTGTTTGCCCCACGTTCGATTGTCGCCCGCTCGGTGATGCCGTCGTACCAGGCGTTGTTCGACGGCGCCCCCGATCGGCCCCGCCAGGAGGCTCGCGATTTGCTCGCGTACCTGGAATCGCTGGGCCGCGCCCGCGAGTTGGCGGGCCCCGAAGGCGAGGCCCACGCCCGCGAGGCGTGTAACTGCGCGGACGACGAGATGTTGCAGATGGCATTCGACGGACCGGTGAACGCACACCCGGCAAAGACGCGGCGGAGCGGCGAGGTACCGGCACTGCCCGAGTCCGTTGATCGCACCCGCGGCCAGGAACTCTACGGGGATCACTGCGCCAGTTGCCATGGCCCAACCGGCGCCGGCGACGGGCCGGGCGCCGCATCGCTGCGGCCACGGCCAGGCAACCTGGCGGAGCACGAGTACAGCGACCGGCGCCTCGCCGAGGCCTTGTGGCACGGCGTGGCCGGCACCGCCATGCCGGCGTGGCGCGACTATCCCCTCACTGACCTCGCGGCGCTGACCGCGCGCGTGCGCGCGCTGGCCGCGCCGCGCGAGGAACCCGCCTTGCCGACGCACCTCACGGACATCGGAGCCCGCGTCTACGCCGCCAACTGCGCGCAGTGCCACGGCGTCGATGGCGACGGCCGCGGCTCGGCCGCCGATGCCCTGCCGATGGCGCCCACCAACTTCCACACCCAGCGGCCCACGCTCGATCACAGCCTGCGGATCCTGCGCAACGGCGTGGACGGCACGCCGATGGCGCCGTGGAACGGGCGTCTCGGCGTGGACGAGATGCTGGCCGTGGCCCACTACGTGCGGGCGTTTTTCGAGGAGGGTTCGCGATGATCACCGATCTCATCGTCGGCGCCTCGGTGGCGTTCACCGTGCTCTTCGTCGCCGCGTGGTGGCTCCGGCCCGGCCTGCGGGTGTGGATCGAGCGGCCCAAGCAGCAGTTCCACGACGCCGTGAGCGGTTATGATCGCGCACAGCACCCGGCGACGAGGAGCCACTCCGCATGACCACCAACGACGAGCGCCCCGATCGACGCGGCCTGGCGGCCATCGTGATGGTGTGCATTGCGGTTGGCGCCGCCGTCATCGGTGTCACGCTGTCTCTCGTCGAACGGCCCGCGGCCGAGGCCCGCACCACGCCAGTGGTCGCCACCGAGGAGTACGGCCGCCGCCTGCTGCGCGAGACCCCCGAACTGCTCGGGCAGGACCATCCTGATCCGGAACGGCGAATGATCGGCAACCGGCTGGCCTGCGCGTCGTGCCATCTCGACATCGGCACCGAACCGGGCACGCTCACGCTGTTACAAACCACCGAGCACTACCCGCGCTTCTCGGGCCGCCAGGGCACCCAGACCGACATCGAGGATCGCATCAACGAGTGCATGCAGCGCAGCATGAACGGCAAGCCGCTGCCGATGGACAGTCCCGAGATGATCGCGATGGCGGCGTACCTGCGATCGCTCGGGTCGCAGTATGCCGCGATGGGTGCCAGTTCGAAGAAGGCCGCGGAGCCGGCCACGTTCAAGACGCCCAATCGCCGCGCCGACGTGGTCATGGGACAGGTTGTTTACAGCACGAAGTGCGTGGCCTGCCACGGCAACGACGGCGCCGGCCTGCTGGCTACGGGCGATGTGCGCAAGGGCTACCTGTTCCCGCCGCTCTGGGGTCCCGACAGCTTCAACGATGGCGCCGGCATGGGCCGCGTGCTCACGGCCGCCCGCTTCATCAAGGCGCGCATGCCGCTTGGCAAGGCCGAGTTGACCGACGATGAGGCGTTCGACGTGGCGGCGTTCATCAACAGCAAGCCGCGGCCTGAAATGCCGGACCTTGAGAAGGACTATCCCGATAAGTCGCTCAAGCCCATCGACAACGGCTACGGTCCCTACGCCGATCCGTTCCCTCAGGATCAGCACAAGTACGGACCGTTCGCGCCGATCGACGACTATTACAAGGCGTTGAAGAAGGCCAAGTAGCCTACGGACGTGACCCGGGCGCGCCATAAGGGCGCGACCAGTCTTCCCACATCAGG
>CAIVPW010000067.1 GCA_903907895.1 uncultured Alphaproteobacteria bacterium | reverse complement strand
GGGCTGGATGCTGCCTGAACGGAAAGTCTTCTCGGCCGAAAAGCTCGCCGCCGCCGAGGCGCGTCTCGATCAACTCTGGGCCAAGGGCCGCGCGCTCTTAGGCACGCGCACCGCCATCATGGGCGGTGCGATGACGTGGGTGTCCGAGCGCAACCTTGTTGCCGCCATCTCCAACGCGGGCGGATTTGGGGTGCTGGCGACCGGCTCGATGTCGCCCCAACAACTCGACGCCGAAATCGCGGCAACCTTTGCCCGCACCCAGGAGCCGTTCGGCGTCAATCTGATCACGATGCACCCGCAGCTCGGTGAGCTGATCGACGTGTGTATCGGCCGCAAGGTCACGCATGTCGTGCTGGCTGGCGGCGTCCCAAAGGCCGCCGACGTCAAGCGCGTCAAAGTCGGCGGACCGCGTGTGCTGGTGTTTGCGCCGGCGGTCGCGCTCGCTCACCGCCTTACACGGGCGGGTGCCGACGGTGTCATCGTCGAAGGCAACGAGGCGGGTGGACATGTGGGGCCGGTGTCCACCAGCGTCCTGGCACAGGAAATTCTGCCGGCTGTGCGCGACGTACCGGTGTTCGTCGCCGGCGGCATCGGCCGCGGCGAGGCGATTGCTGCGCATCTGGAACTGGGTGCAGCAGGTTGCCAACTCGGCACGCGCTTCGTGTGCGCAACGGAATCCATCGCGCATCCTAACTTCAAGCAGGCGTTCCTCAGGGCGAACGCGCGCGATGCCATTCCGTCGGTGCAACTCGATCCGCGCTTCCCGGTGATTCCCGTGCGCGCCATTCAGAACGTGGGCACGCGGCGGTTCCACGAGTTTCAGCGCGAAGTGATCGGCGAGTTTCTGTCCGGCGGTCTCGAGCAGGCCGCGGCCCAGCTCAAGATCGAGCATTACTGGGCGGGCCAGTTGCGCAACGCGGTCATCAACGGCGACGTCGAGAACGGCTCCTTGATGGCTGGCCAGAGCGTCGGCATGGTCACGGCGATCCAGCCGACCGCGGAGATCATCGCCACCCTTGTGACGGAAGCGATCACCGCCCTCGCCCGACGGGCATAGGGTCCTACTCCTTCCTCCGTCATCGGCTTGGCCCAAGAGAAGGCGGAGAAGCATCCGGCGGCGGCCGTCGTTCGTTGGGCGGCGGCGATGAACAGAAGCAGTAAGTGACACGTGGGGCCCGGCATCGTCGCCGGGTCCAACTTTATTTGGGCTGGTGCTGTGCAGCGGCTTTGGCGCGCTTAGCGCGCACGATCTGCGCCTCTTGCTCAAGCTCCAGGCGCCAGCGCTCCACCAATTCCACGATCACATCCGACAGGGTCGTATCCCCTTGGTGCGTCACCGATCTTGCCAGAGCAACGTCTGACAGAAGCTCTGCCGTGTGGGCGGGCAGGCGAACCATCAGGGCGGCCGTTTTGGCGGTGGTCGGTTTGGTCATCGCCACCGTTCATAGCGTGCTTCGGCGGTGCTCGCACTCGCTACGACGGCGGTGGCCGTGACGGCATCACACCATCGCGCCGTTCCCCGTCCAAACCGTTGCAGTCGCTGGGGGAATTCTGATTAAGTGGGTGTGTCGCCGGTTGCGGTTCGGGGGAGTCGAGCCGGCGCAGGGCGGCGTTCTTGATCCGCCCCGGCGCCCCCGGTGCATAGTAACCCTTCATTAACCATACTCCGCGGAAAGTAGCCCGTGGGGGCCCGCCCAGTGGCGGGCCGGAGCGCGTTAGCTATGACCAACATCACGCCCCTCGATTTTGATCCGAACCGGCGCGAGCGCGATCCGGATCGCCGCGACCGTGAGCGCGACGACCGCCGCCCGCACTTGCGTGGTGTTCCCGACGAGCGTGACGAGCGCTACCAGGGCATCGGCACCGAATTCGCCGCTGCACGTCTGCAGACCGGCATGGATGTCGGCCAGGTCGCGACCGCGTTGCGCATCCGCAAAGAACATCTCGCCGCGATCGAAGAGGGCCGCTTCGCAGACCTGCCCGCGCCCGCATACGCACTCGGCTTCGTGCGCTCGTACGCCGACTATCTCGGCCTCGACGCTGCTGCTGCCGTCGAAGCATTCAAGCAAGAAACCAGCACATCGCGCCGCCGCACGCCGCTCGTCTTCCCGACGGCGGAACCGATGGACCGCATGCCGCGCGGCTGGCTGCTCGGATTGTCCGCGGTGCTTGCCGCCGTTGTGTTTGGCGCCTGGTACTACTCCGAGCGAGCGGGACAAATATTCGTCGAGCGCGTGCCGGTGCCAGGCACCGAGAGCGTCACACGTGCTCCTGCCGCGCCGGCTGTGCCGACCCCGGCCGTGACCGAAGTGCGCGCCGCGCCGCAGGCGAAGGCGCCCGATGTCGCGCCGCCGACGCCTGCTGCCAATGACGCCGCGATCGCTCGCGTGCTGGGGGCGCTGCCCGCCGCTGCCGTAACCGCCGCCCCGACGCCTGCCCCGCCGCCCGCTCCGGCTCCCGCTGTTGCCGTGGCGGGGCCTCCTGCCGCCGTTCCACCGGCCCCGGCGGCAGTTGCGCCCGTGCCAGCCGCTCCGCAACCGGCTGTTGCGGCCGCACCTCCCGCGGTCACACCCGTACCAACGGCCGAACCCGCGCGCCCCGAGCCAGAGGCCGCCGCGGCCGACGAACCCGAAGAGCCTGCCGGCGCCAGTGAGCCGCAAGTGGTTCTGGACGAAGTCATCACGCCGGTGCCGCAGGTGGCAGCGCCAGCCGAACCGCTTGTGACCACGCCCGCCATCATCGCGCCCGCTGCACTGCCCACGACGGTCGCTGCCGCCGCGCCTGCAACCGTCGCCATCGCCGTTCCGCCGCCGCCGGTCGCGACCGCCGTGCCCCCGGCCGCGCTCGGTGCGGTGCCGCCTGCAATTCCCGCCGATGTCGCCGCGCTCACGCCGGGCGGCCAAGTCTTCGGCGAGGCCGCGGGCCGTGTCGTCGTGGTCGCCAAGCAGGACTCTTGGGTGCAGGTCACCGGCGCCGCCGGCGAGCTCCTGCTGACCCGCATCTTGCGCGCCGGCGACAAATACATCGCTCCGCAGCGTGAGGACTTGATGATGATGACCGGCAATGCCGGTGCTCTCGAGGTCCTGGTGGATGGCAATGCGCTGCCGCCGATCGGCCCGATCGGCACCGTGCGCCGCAACGTTTCCCTTTCCCCCGAAAAACTTCTGAACGGCACTGCGGTCCAGCAATAGTCTCCGGCGCATGCCCTATTCGCACCGGGCGCGCTGGACCTTGCTGTGATCGCGACCCTGCGCGCTTTCCTCCGCCTCGAGGCGGCGGGCGGCATCGTTTTGATGGTCGCCGCCGCGCTCGCCCTGCTGTGGGTCAACTCTCCCGCAGCCGCCTCATACGACGCGCTATGGCAGTACCCGGTTACCGTCGGCTTCGGCCGCCTCGCGCTTGAGTTGCCGCTGGTCGGGTGGATAAACGACGCGCTGATGGTGTTGTTCTTCCTGAACGTCGGCCTCGAGATCAAACGCGAGATGATCGAGGGCCAGCTCTCGACACTGCGTCAAAGCATGTTGCCAGCGGCCGCCGCGGTGGGCGGCATGGTGGTGCCCGGTATCGTGTACGCAGCCATCACTTGGTCCGACCCGGTGGCGCGCCATGGCTGGGCTATTCCTGCTGCCACCGACATCGCATTCGCCGTGGGGGTGCTCGCGCTATTGGGGCCGCGGGTGCCGCCTGCTTTGAAGGTCTTCCTGCTGGCGCTCGCCATTATGGATGATCTTGGTGCGATCGTTCTCATCGCACTGTTCTATGGCCACGCGTTGTCGGTCAGTGCGCTCGCCGCGGCCGGTGCATGCGTCGCCGTGCTCATCGGCTTGAACGTGCTGCGGGTACGGTCCGTCGCGCCCTACGCGCTCATCGGTCTGCTGTTGTGGTTCTGCGTGCTGCATTCCGGCATCCACGCGACGGTTTCGGGAGTCTTGCTGGCGCTGACGGTGCCGCTGCGCGGCGTGCCACGCGAGCGTGCGCCTTTGCTGCGCATCGAGCATGCCCTGCACCCCTGGACGGCGTTCGCGATCCTGCCGGTATTCGCGCTGGCAAACGCGGGCGTTTCGTTCGCAGGGCTTTCGCCTGCTGCCCTGCTGGAGCCGGTGCCGCTCGGCATCGCCGCGGGCCTCTTCTTTGGCAAGCAGGCCGGCGTGTTCCTCATGGTGCTTGCCATGGTGCGTCTCAACCTCGCGCCGCTGCCCGAAGGGACTCGCTGGCCGCAGGTGTACGGCGTCGCCCTGCTGTGCGGCATCGGGTTCACCATGAGCCTATTCATCGGGATGCTCGCCTTCGAATTTGCGCCCGCGTATGCGGACGACCTGAGGCTTGGGGTCTTGTCCGGGTCGCTTCTCTCCGCTCTGGCGGGATACGCCGTGTTGCGCCTGGCGCCCCTGCGCGGGTAGCGCGAGCGGAGCAGTACTGCACTCACCAAGTGTGCGCGCCGCGCCACAATGCAAATGCGCTGAACCCTATCCCCCTCGCGCGCGCAACACCGCTTAGCGCTGGCGGTACCGTGCGCCACCACCGAACAACAAGAACAAAGGGGGCCGCAATGACGGCCGGAGCGCTGTTCCGCACCATCGCGATTGCCGTAGCAATCGTGGGTTCGACGTCCGTCGCACAGGCCGCGCTCGTCGGACCTGTCGATCCACTCGCAAAGCCGGTGCAAGTCATGGCGCTTACCGCGCCAAGCGTGAGCGTAGCCGCGCCGCCGGTGATCGATGTGACCGCGACCCGTACCAGTCGCTCGGCTCTTCCCGTACCCCTGCCGCCGGCATTGCTGCTGCTCGGTACGGCGGTCGCTTCGCTGCTCAGCTTGCGTACGGTGCGGCGAGCCGCTTAATCGGCGTTCATTTG
>CAIVPW010000066.1 GCA_903907895.1 uncultured Alphaproteobacteria bacterium | reverse complement strand
GTGGCGGATGATGTGTTCCATGTCGGCGGCGCGAACGTGCGTCGCGTCGAGCCGCGCAACACCCCCACCGTCATCAACGCGGCGCTCAACCACGAGCAGTTCTGGGACGGCCGGGCGCAGAACTTCTTCAACGGCAACAACCCGTTCGGTGGCCTCGATCGCAATGCCCGCATTCTGATCGTCGAGAACGGTGCGGTGGTCGAGCGCGCGGTGTTGATCCCCAACGCCAGCCTCGCGTCACAGGCAGTCGGTCCCGCGCTCAGCGAGGACGAGATGTCGTTCGCCGCACGCCGATTCCCCGACATCGGCAAGAAACTCGCCGGCGCGCGTCCGCTCGCGATGCAGCGCGTCCACCCCGAGGACAGCCTCCTCGGTGCTCTAGCCCGCCCCGCGCAAGATGGACTGACCGCCGCTTCCTACGGCGACATGATTCGCGCGGTGTTCCTGCCGCAGTATTGGGACGGTACCGCTACCGTCACGTTCGACGGTGACCGCCGCGTTCTTGGCACACCTGCCGCGTCGGCAACGACGCGCTACAATCTGTTCGAGGCGAACTTCGCGCTATTTTTCGGGCTCGCCGTCCAGATGTACGAGGCGACCCTGATCTCAGATCAGACGCCCTTCGACGCATTCATGGCAGGCAACGATGGCACGCTCGACGGCGAGCAGCTGCGCGGTCTCCTGGCTTTCATCAACCGCGGCACCCCCGAGCAGCAGGCGAACCCGGTGTTCGCCGGGGTGAAGCGCGGAAACTGCACTGCTTGCCACCTAGGCCCGGAACTGACCGCCGCAAGCAGCACCTTCATGAGCCGCGGCATTGCCCTCGCCGATCATCCGGCGGCGGTGGTGGACGGCAAGATCACCGGCGGCGACGGCACCGGCGCGCTCCTGCTCGACCGTGGCTTCTCCAACATCGGCGTGCGCCCCACGGCCGAGGACATCGGCCACGGCGACACCGTCTTCGGCATCCCGTTCTCGCGCCAGCCGCTCGCGCGCCTGGACTTGCCGGCGAACGCCTTCGAAAAGCTGGTGGAGGGTCAGATGGCGCCGCCGCAGCTGGGCATCAAAGGCGCCTTCAAGACTCCGGGCCTGCGCAACGTCGAGCTTACCGGGCCGTACTTCCACAACGGCGGCCAGTCGACCCTCGATCAGGTCCTGCGGTTCTACGAACGGATCGGCGACTTCGCGGACGTGAACGTCAAGGAACTGGATGTCAACTTCGCCCGCGTGGAGTTGGACGCTGCCAGCAAGGACGCCATCGTACGCTTCCTGCTGGCCTTGACCGACGAGCGCGTGCGCAACGAGATGGCGCCGTTCGACCATCCGCAGCTGTTCGTTCCCGATGGACACCCGGGTGACCAAGTCGCCGTGACATGCGGCGCCATGGCGGGCCTCTGTGCCGACGAAATGCGGGAGATTCCCGCCGTGGGCGCCCGCGGCCGGGCCGCCGCCGGCCTGCCGCCACTGCGCACGTTCCTCGAGCTGCCGCCGTTGCCGCCGGCCGGCGCCCGCGCCGGAGTCCAGCCCGCCCGCTGACGGACTAGTTGATGGCCGCGGCCGCCGCGCTCGCTTCCGCGCGGCGCGCTTCCATGCCGAGCGTGGCGAAGGCATTCGCCGCCAGCAGCAGGTTCACCTTTGCTTCGGTCGGCGACGTGCCGGCCAGTGCCCGCCCAAGCCCGAGCAACGACCACGCCTCGCCAAGGCGCGTGCCGCTCGCTTCGAATGCGGCCAGCGCCTTGCGGTAGGTTTCAATCGCTGCCGCGTCGCTCTTGGCGCGCTGCACGTCCGCGAGCGTCCGCTGCACCTGCGCCGCTACAGCATCGTCGGCGGGCGCCGCCTGCTGCGCGTCGGTGATCGCGCGCTCTGCCGCTGCAACGTCGTTCGCCTTCAGCGCGATGCGCGCCTGCGCGACCAGTGCGGCCGCCTCGCCCGCGCGGTTGCCGGCGCGCTGGAACAGTTCGCGCGCCTCTTGGGCAAGCTGTGCCGCGGTCGCACCACCCCGCGACCGCTCGACATCGGCGAGGCCGACGAGAATCGCTCCTTGCGCCACGGGGTCGCTCAGTTGCTGCGCCAAGCCGCGGGCGGTGGTGTACGCGCTTATTGCCGCGTCGGCGAACTCAAGGTCGCGCTCGAGGTCGCCAAGGCCGGTCAGCGCCCGCACGAGACCGGCCTGCTGCTGCTGCTCGGAGCGCAGCAAATCGAGGGCGCGGTTGTACGCCTCGCGGGCCTGGGCGGGGCGGCCGGCGTTGTGCTCAAGGGCAGCGATGCGCAGCACCACCATCGCCTCGCCCGGCAGGTCGCCCGCCTGTTCGAGTTGCAGCGCCTCGGTGCGAAGGGCCTCGCGCGCTTCCTCGTTGTCGTCCGGGTAGTTGGTGGTGACTTCCTCCAAAGACCTCCGCGCGAGGGTGGCGTTCTGCGTCTCGCGTAGCACGGTGTAGATCGCCTGCGCCCGCGCAGCGGAGCGCTGGGCCGACAAGATGTGTGCCAGCCGACGCTCGACGTCGGCGCGGCCGAGAAGCGAGCGCGCCTCTCCACTCCAGTCGCTGGCAGCACGGAACAGGCCGGCAGCGCGGTCGAACACTTGCCGCGACGTTTCGTTGTTAAACTGCGCTCGCTCCAGTTCGCCGAGCGCGAAGGCGGTTTCGGCGCGGCCCTTGGGGTCGTTGAGCGCCGTGTACACGGCGTCGGCATCGCGCAGAACCTGGCGGCCGCGCTCGCCCTGGCCCATGGCGCGATCGAGGCTGCCCATGGCAACCAGTGTCTTGCCTTCGCCCGGGCGGTCGTTGGCGCTCTTGAAGGCGGCCAGCGCGCGCTCGAACGTTTGGCGCGCTTCGAGGTCGCGGCCGGCGTTGGCGATGCGTTCGGCGTCGCGGTAAAGCTGCTCGCCGCGCGAGACCGTCGCAGGTCCGGGGGCGCCGCCGCCCTTGGCCTGCGCCGTCACCTGCTCGGCGGCGCGCGCGGCGTCGGTCTGGGCGGCATTGTTCGAGTTGGAATCGTCACCGCAGGCAGCGAGGGTGAGGATTGCCGTGGCGGCGGCTACTTGCCGCCAGCTGGAAGAAACAGTCATGACAGATGCTTTCAGCGCGCGAAGTCGAGCGCAGCGGTGAGACGCGCTTCCACCTGTGCCACCAGCTTGCGCGCCTCGATGTTGTGGTCGGGGAAATCGTCGAGGTTGGCTTTGACGAGGGCGGGGTCGGGCTCGCCCGCCTGCACGTGCTCGTCGATGGCAGCGGCGAGGTCGGTGGGGTCCGCTGTCGGCACGATCAGCAGGGCCTCCACGGCCGGCAGCCCCAGCACCTTGTTCGCCTCGGCCACCTTGCTCTCGATGCCGGCCCATGTGCGCTCGGCCTGCCGGTACGCGGTGGCGGCCTCCGCGGTGTTGCCGCGCCCGCGCCACGTGTCGCCCAATCCGAGGTACGCCATTACGAGTCCGAACGGCATCTGCGCTGCATCGAAGCGCGTTGTCGCGTCGTTGTAGCCGGCCTGGTCGATGGCACGCACGAGTGCGGCGCGCGCCCGCGCCGGCTTGTTGTTCTGGCGATCGAATAGCGTCGCTGCTGTCGTTGCGTGCCGATCGGCGGCATCGGGATCGCCGACGGCGCGTGCCTGCACCGCTGCGGCCAGCTGGCCGCGCGCTTCCTCGTCGGTGATCCCTGCGCGGCTGGCGGTCGCGATGGCTTTGTTCAGGGAAATCTTGGCGGCCGCCGCGTCACCGAGCGCACCTTCGACTTCGCCGAGCTTGCGCAGCGCTTCGGCGGCAGCGCGATGGCCGGAGCCTTCCAGCGTTCCGGCCGCGCCGGCGTAGGCTTCCTTCGCCTTCTGCAAGCGGCCCTGCATGCGTTCCAGGTCGCCCTCGGCGATGCGCGTGCGCGCGATCCCCGTGGCGTTGCCGGCGAAGTCGGCAAGCGTCTGGTCGATGGTCTGGCGCGCCTGGCGATTGTAGCCGCGGCTGATGTCGATTTGCGCCATGGCCAGGCCGGCGTCGCCCTGCATCGGCTGATTGCCGCCGACGGCGTACAGGCCGCGTGCTTCACCAAGCTTGGCGCGCGCAAGATCGATGCGGCCAAGGTTCATTTCCAGGCGCGCCTCGATCGCCTGCATGTCGCCAAGGCCCGACTTGTCGCCGAGCTGGTCGTAGATCTTGCGTGCTTGCAAAAGCTGCGCGCGCGCCTTGGCTTCGCCCTCGCGCATCAACGGCACGTCCTCGATGCCGAGCAAGACGTGCGGATCGCTCTTGGGCTCCGGCGCCCGCCCCCACGATTGGCGGGCGAGGGAGTAGTACTCGGACGCCTTCGTCCACTGGAACGTGTCTTTCTCGAGGTCGCCCATCGACGCGTAGGTGCGCGCCTGGCCGATAGCGCTGCCGCCTTGCAGGAACAGTTTCAGCGCTTCGTTGTAGCTGGTGCGCGCCCGCGCGCTTTGGCCGACCATGTGCTCGAGGCGTGCCTCGCCCAACACCACCGTTGCTTCGCCAAGGGTGTCCTTCGCGTTGCGGTAGAGCTGCTTGGCGCGGTCGTACGTCTTGCGCGCGCCGTCGGTGTTGCCACTGTTCCCTTCGCGCAGCGCCTGGTTGATCAGTGCCGCGGCGACGTCGCGATCCGCGCGCGGGATATTGGCCTGGTTGGTCTCCATGCCGGCGAGTGCGCGCTCGGGCGTGAGGTCCTCTTCCGATTGCGGTGCCAGCATGATGGCAACACCCGCCAGCATCACGGCAACGATCCCGGCCAGCGCAGCGGCGAACGTGCGTGTCTGCCCGCGCAGCGCGACGGCGGCGCCGATCGCCATAGCCACGAACACCAGGGCAGCGACACCCCAGGCCGAGAGCGCCGCGTTCGCCAGCTGACCCATTGAAATACCTCAGTTTTTCAGGAAGGGATCACCTTCGGAGGGGACTTTAACAAAGCCCCCGGCCAGCGCAAACCGGCGTCAATCCTGCTCGTCCTGCACCTGGCGGAAAGGGCTGTGCTCGCCCAATTCGCGCATCTCGGTTTCGACGTATGCGCGTTCCTTCACGAGGTACTGTTCGACGGCGCGGCGCAGCGCGGGGTCGGCGAGGTAGTGCGCCGAGTACGTGCGTGCCGGCAGGTAGCCGCGTGCCAGCTTGTGCGGCCCCTGCGCACCCGCTTCGACGCGCGCGAGCTTGTGCGCGATGGCGTAGTCGATGGCCTGGTAGTAGCAGACCTCGAAGTGCAAGGCGGGGTGGTACTCGGTGCAGCCCCAGTAGCGGCCGTACAGGCAATCGGGGCCGACGAGGTTGAGGGCTCCCGCGATCGGCGTTCTGCCGCGGTAGGCGAGCACAAGCACCACCTGTTCCGCCATTGCCTGTCCGAGCAGACTGAAGAACTTGCGGTTCAGGTACGGACGGCCCCATTTGCGGCTGCCGGTATCCATGTAGAACGCGAAGAACGCGTCCCAGTGCTCTTCGAGAATGTCGGCGCCTTGCAGCGTGCGGAACGTGATCTTGCCGCCGCTCGCCGCCGCCTCGCGCTCCTTGCGAACCGCCTTGCGCTTGCGCGAGGCGAGGTCGCTCACGAACGCGTCGAACGAATCGTAGCCGCGGTTGTGCCAGTGGAATTGCTCGCCCGTGCGCTGCGCCAAGTTCTGCGCGCCAAGGAAGGTCCATTCCTCTTCACGGCAGAAATTCACGTGCAGCGAGGAGGCGCCGAGCCCGATGGTTTCAGCCATGAGCGCGTTCAGCAGCGCGCCGCGTGCGGCATCCGAGGACGCCATCAGGCGTGGCCCCGGCACCGGCGTGAACGGCACGGCGACCAGCAGTTTCGGGTAATAGCGACCGCCAGCGGTCTCGTACGCTTCCGCCCAACCTTGGTCGAAGATGTACTCGCCCTGCGAATGCGTCTTTTGGTACGTCGGTGCCGCTGCGATCAGCGCGCCGCTCGCCTCTTCAAGAACGACGTGGTGCGGCGTCCAGCCGGCGCGCGGGGATACGCAGCCACTGTCCTCCAACGTGCGCAGGAAGCGGTGGCGCAGGAACGGGTTCGCTGCCGCGCTTGCCTGACCGGCGCAGGCGTCCCATGCCGCCTCGTCGATGTCGGCGATTCTCCCGGCGACGCGCGTGCGCCAAGGGCCCCCGGGTCGATGCTCCCCTGAGACCTCGGCGCCGTCCATCAGCCGAGTTCGAAGATGGCGTCGACTTCCACCGCCGCATCGAGCGGCAGGGACGCTGCGCCCATGGCGAAGCGCGAATGCCGGCCGGCCTCCCCGAATACCTCCGGCATCAGGTCCGAGGCGCCGTTCATAACCTTCGGGTGATCGCCGAAATCGGGCGCAGAATTGACGAAGCCGCCGAGCTTCACGCAGCGGCGGACGCGGTCGAGGTCACCGGCCGCTGCCGCTTTCACCTGCGACAGGATGTTGATGGCGCACAGCCGTGCCGCCTTCTGGCCGTCCTCCAGGCTCAGCTTGGCGCCGAGCTTGCCCGTAAAGGCGAGCTTGCCGGAGTCCATCGGCAGCTGTCCGGAGATGAACACCAGCGAGCCCGACAGCACGTAGGGCACGTAGTTGGCGACCGCTTGCGACGGCGGCGGCAAGACAATTCCCAGTTCGCGCAGTCGCGCGTCGATTTTCCCGGCCACGTGTTTCCTCCCATCGAGCCCAGCCATACCCATAGCCCGAGGCCGCGCAAAGCGACAAGCGCGCAGCACCGAAACAGGGAAAGGTCGGGGGAAGGGAAGAGATAGGCCTCCTCGCAAGCGCTTGCGAGCGAAGCTTTGTCGCGCTCTGCGCTCCTCGCAAAGGCGAGGAGGGCAGAGGGGTTCTAGCTCGCCAGCCGCTGGTAGCGCAGGCCGCGGGAGCGTTTTTGACGGAAGAGGCCGATGGAGGCGCGCTGGAACAGGCCCGGCAGGTCGCTGCCGACCGTGTAGGGCGCCACGCCGATGCTCGCTTCGATGACGAAGCCGCCGTTCTCGAACTCGACCGGCGTCTCGCGCAGGATCGCCTGCAGGCGGCGGGCGCGGTAGAGGCCTTCGCGCGGGCCGGTGTGGGCGAGCAGCGCGGCGAATTGGTCAGCGGCCAGGCGCGCGACGATGTCGGTGGCGCGCAGGTTTTGCGCCAGAACTTCGCCGACGATGCGCAGCACCTCGTCGCCCGCTGCGGGGCCAAAGTTGTCGTTCACGTCCTTGAAGTGGTCCACGTCGAACAGCACCAGCACGCCGCTGTCGCCGTGACGGGTGGCCGCCTCCAACATGCCCTGCGTGTGCTCTTCGAGCGCGCGGCGATTGGGCAGGCCGGTCAGGAAATCGGTGCGGGCGAGGGAGTGCAGGAGTTCCGCGTGCTGCTGCGTGACCGCCCTGCGCTGCTCGGCGCCCTTGGTCAGTGTCAGAGCTCGCTCCAGCAGCGCCAACTGGCGCGTCTGCTCGCCCTTGTCGAGGCCCGGGTGCTTGGCGATCGCGTCGATGATCTGGCGCGCGAGCTTGGCGACTTGCGCTTGCGGGTCGGCTTTGATCGCGCCTGCGGTTGCGTTCATGACGTCCTCGGTCCCACATTTCGGGGCAGTGCGCCCCTTGCCGGGGGAAGAGCAACCCCCATGCCACGCTGGAACCCTTGCACATCAACGATTTAGCAAGCGTAAACGGGGCAACCTTTGCCCCCCGGCAATTCTTCTCCGGCCGCGGAGATGCAATTTCGGTAAGGTTGGCCCATGAATCGCCTGGTCCTGTGCCTGGTGGCGGCGCTCATGGCTTCGCCCGCCGCCGTCGCTGCCGAACTGCAGCCTCATCGCGCCACGTTCAACTTGTCGATGGTTCCGGGCGCGCCGGCATCGAGTGGCATTCTGGGTGTGCTGGGCCGCATGCTGATCGAATTCGAGCAGGTCTGTGACGGTTATGTCACGCGGCAGGCGCTGCAGATGCTGGTGCGCGATGCGCTCGGCCAGACCACCGAGACGCGCTACACGCTCACCACTTGGGAAAGCAGTGACGGACGGGAAATGACGTTCGATTCGACCTCGACGTTCGGCACCCAGTCGGATCCGTCCTACGCCGGCCGCGCCACCAAGGGCGAGGGCGCCGGCGCCGGCCGCATCGCCTACCACGTGCCCAACGGCAACGTTCCCTTACGTCCTGGCGCGGTGTTCCCTACCGAGCACCTGCGCTCGCTCCTCGACGCGGCCGCCAAAGGCGAGAAGCTGCTGACCCAGGAAGTATTCGAGGGCGGCGCGCCGCAAAACTACACCGCGGTCAATTCCTCCATTGGCGACACCATTGCCGCCGACCCCGCCGCCAAGCTCACCGGCGGGCGCAAGTCGTGGAACGTGCGGGAGGCGCACTTTCGCCCGGGTGGCCGCTCTGAGGCCCCCGAGTTCGAGGTCGGCCTGCGTATCTACGAGGGCGGCATCATCGACGGCCTCGATCTCGATCACGGCATCTTCCGCGTTGCAGGCAAGCTGTCTGCGCTGGAGTTGTTGCCGCCGCCCCGCTGCTGATACTTTCGTTCGGGGGATTGAGCGTTGACGCCGCGCGAGCTTGTCGAAATCCTGAAGAAGCACGACCTGTACGTGCGCCGCATGGCCGGCGGCGTGCGTGCCGATCTGCGCCAGCAGGACCTTTCCAACATCCGCCTGCACGGCCTCAAGCTGTCGGACTCCAGCCTCGCTGCCATCAACTTCACGGCGGCTGACATCAGCAGGTCGGACTTCACCGGCTCCGACCTCTACGGCGCCATCTTCGAGCGCGCCATTGCGGCCGAGGCGATCTTCGAGCGCTGTGATCTGCGTGGGGTGCGCTTCACCCGCGCGGTGCTGACCAAGGCGCGGCTCAAGGGCGCCGATATGCGTCCAGGCCTGGTGCGCGGCTCGAACGACATGATGCAGACCAATTTGTCGGACGCCCGTCTCGACAAAGCCGACCTCGAGCGCACCAAGCTCGATGGCGCCAACTTCCGCAACGCAACGATTACCGATGCCAACCTCAAGAAGGCGAATCTGCCGAACGCCGACCTGCGTGGCGCCGATCTGTCGGGTGCCGACTTGCGCTCGACGTACCTGAACGGTGCCGACCTCGGCGGTGCCAACCTCAGCAACGCCATGCTCGGCCAAGCCAAGCTGAACGGCGCGCGGCTCGTGGGCGCCATTCTCACTGGTGCAGATTTCAGCGGTGCCGACATCCGCGAGGCTACCGGCATGGGGATCGCCAAGCTGGCGGCCGATCTGCAGATAATCCTGCGCGAGCACACGGTGTGGTCCGACACGGGCGGCACCCAGGGGAGCCGCGCGGTGCTGGAAAGTCGCGACCTTAGCGGCGCTGACATTCCGGGCATCTACCTAAGCGGCGCCAGCCTCAAAGGGGTCAGGATGGCGGGAGCCAATCTGTCGGGCGGGCAGTTTGTGTTGACCGACATGCGCGAGGCCGACCTCTCGGGCGCCGACCTGCGCAAGGCAGATTTGTCGGGCACCATCCTCATTTGCGCCAATCTCACGCGCGCCAAGCTCTCGTACGCAACGATGCGGCCGGTCGAGCTGCGCGATCCCAATGGTCGCCCGACCGGCAAGATGGCGGCGACGAACTTCAAGGGCGCGAACCTCACGGACGCCGACTTCTCGCACGTCGACAGATCCGACATCGTCACCTAGACGCCGGCCACAACCACGCGGCACCGCGCACGCCGCTCGAGTCGCCATGCAGGTTGCGCAGGAGCGGGGTGGCGACGGCGTCTGAGAAGACGTACTGCCCCCACAGCGACGGCACTGCGCCGTACAGCCAATCGATGTTCGACAATCCGCCGCCAAGCACGATGGCGTCGGGATCGAGCACGTTGATGACCGTGGCGAGCGATTTCGCCAGCCGGCGCGCGTAGCGCTCCAGGGCGCGGGCGGCGCCGGGGTCGCCGTCGCGCGCCTCTTCCGCCACCATGTCCGCGGTCAGCAGCCGCCCGCTGCTCTCGGCGTAATCCCGCGACAGGCCGGGACCCGACAAAAAGGTCTCGATACAGCCGAGCTTGCCGCAGTAGCACTCCGGGCCGGGCGCCTCGGCCTGGTCGGGCCAGGGCAGGGGGTTGTGCCCCCACTCGCCGGCGATGGCGTTGCGACCCCGGCGCACTTCTCCGCGCCAGGCGATGCCGCCGCCCGTGCCGGTGCCAAGGATGACCCCGAACACCAGCTCGTAGTCCGAGCCGGCCCCGTCCACCGCTTCCGACAGCGCAAAACAATCTGCGTCGTTAGCGATCCGGACCTTGCGTCCGAGCGCCTGCTCCAGGTCGTGATCGAGCTTGTGGCCGATAAGGTTGGTCGAGTTGGCGTTCTTCACCAGGCCGGTGGCGGGCGAGATTGCGCCGGGGATGCCGAAGCCGATCGGCACCTCGGGCCCCACCTCTGCCGTCTCGGTGAGGCGCGTCACCAGCTCTGCGATGCCCCGAATAGTGGCCTCGTAGGCACCCTTGGGCGTGGGGATGCGCAGGCGCGCCCGTTCGGTGCCGTCATCGCCCAGAACGAGGCCCTCGATCTTGGTGCCGCCGAGGTCGATTCCGATGCGCGCCATGGCCTCAATCCCTCGGCATGAAGCCCGGCAGCTGAACGCGGGCGCGCTGGGGCTCCTCGGGGCGTACGCCGGCGGCCGCGCAGAACTGCAACAGCAGGGGCTCGTCCGATAACAGGAAGTCGAGGACCCCGGCGAGCACTGCGGGGTCGTCCACCCCTGCCCGGAGGTCGGTTGGGTCCATTCCGGTTGTACCAAGGAAGCGGCCCAGGGTGTCCTCGTCGGAGGCGAGGAAGGCCAGGGCCCTGATCGCAAGGGTTGCGGCTTGATCGGGTTTCACGCGAGCCTCGCTTGGCGGGGTAGGGGCTGGATGATAAACCACAGGGGCCGGGCCCGCCTCGGCATCGGGGCCCGTCGCGTTCATGACTTTGTGCGGATGACATCGTAACCGATGCCGGCACGCGTCCTCGTCGTCGATGACATTCTGCCAAACGTCCGGGTTCTCGAGGCGAAGCTCGAGGCCGAGTACTTTGACGTCGTTACCGCCATGAGCGGGCAGGAGGCGCTCGACAGCATCGCCGAAGCGCCGCCCGACATCGTGCTGCTCGACGTGATGATGCCGGGAATGGATGGTTTCGAGGTGGCGCGCCGGATCAAGAGCGTGCCGGCCACGGCGCACATACCGGTCATCATGGTGACGGCGCTGTCGGAGCCCTCCGAGCGGATCCGGGGCCTGGAAGCCGGCGCCGATGACTTCCTCACCAAGCCGATCAACGACCTGCAACTGTTCGCCCGGGTGCGCTCGCTCGTGCGCCTGAAGCAGACCATGGACGAGTTCCGCCTGCGCGAGGAGACCTCGACGCAACTCGGCGTGCTCGATCCCGCGGTCGTATTGAACGAGGGCGCTGGAAATGCGCGCGTGTTGGCCGTCGTGGATCAACCCGCCGAAGCCGAGGCCATCGGCGCCGCGCTCCGCGACATGGGGGAGGTCATCATCGAGGCCGATCCGGCGCGCGCCCAGGAGGCCGCGCTCACCGGCCAATACGACCTGATCATCGTGAGCCTGAAGCTCAAGAACGCCGACGGCCTGCGGCTATGCTCGCACCTGCGCTCGTCGGTGCCGACGCGCAACGCAGTGCTGCTGGGCCTCGTGGAGGCCACCGACACCCAACAGCTCGTGCGCGCCCTGGAAATGGGTGTCGCGGACTACGTGGTGAAGCCGCTCGAGCGCAACGAACTCGTCGCGCGTGTGCGCACGCAGTTGCGCCGCAAGCGCTACCAGGATCGCCTGCGCCAGTCGTACCAGATGAGCGTCGCGATGGCGGTGACCGATCCGCTCACCGGCCTGCACAACCGTCGCTACATGGTCGGCCATCTCGACAACCTGGTCGGCCGCTCGAATGCGGGCGGCAAGCCGACCAGCGTGATGATGCTCGACATCGATCACTTCAAGAAGGTCAACGACACCTTCGGCCACGCCGGCGGCGACGAAGTGCTGATCGAGTTTGCTGCGCGCCTGCGCCGTGGCCTGCGCGGCATCGACTTGTGCGGCCGGTTCGGCGGCGAGGAATTCCTGGTGGCGATGCCCGACACCGATTCCGAGGCCGCCAACATGGTCGCCGAACGCCTGCGCCGCTTCATCGCCGATGAGCCGTTCAACATCGCGGGCGCGACGCTGCCGGTAACCGCCAGCATCGGCGTCACCACCGTGCGCGCGCCATCCGACACGTCGGCGGAAATGCTCGACCGCGCCGACCGCTCGCTCTATGCCGCCAAGGCCGCCGGCCGCAACCGCGTCATGACAGACGAGAAGCCGGTCACCGCCAACGCGTAAGCCCCAAACGCAATCGGCCCCGCGTGGGGGCCGATGGATCGTCGCGAGAGATAGGGTCGAAGCTACTTGATCTTCGATTCCTTGAAGGCAACGTGTTTGCGCACGACCGGGTCGTACTTCTTCATCGACAGCTTCTCGGTCTTGGTCTTCGGGTTCTTCTTGGTGACGTAGAAGAAGCCGGTGTCCGCCTCGCTGACGAGCTTGATCTTGACGAAATTCTTCTTGGCCATCGTGCTGGTCCGTTGATCCTGGGGGCGGAGGGCCTGCCCCCAACGGGGCCGGAATTGGCCGGAACCATAGCCACCCCGGCCCTCAAGTCAAGCCTGGGAGGGGTGCGGCGCTAGTTTCGCCGTCCTACCACTGCCTCTCGGGCTCGGGGCCACCGAAACCGTGCATCCGCTGGGCCCACTGCCAGGCGATCAGGGCGCCCTTGACCCGGGGCAGCAGGAGGAACGACAGGCCGAACAGGGTGGGCAGCCAGATCGCCGCGTGGACCCATACCGGCGGGAAAAACGTCTGTTCACTCCACAAAAGGCCGGGAACCACGATGTGTCCCACGATCAGGATGGTGAAGTAGGAGGGGGCGTCGTCTGCACGGTGGTGATGGAACTCCAGTCCGCAGTGCGAGCACTGGTCGTTCACCTTGAGGAACCGGCCATAGATGCGGCCCTCGCTGCAGTTCGGGCAGCGCATGGCAAAGCCCCGCTTCAGCGACAGCCAGCGCGGGCGGAGTTCTTCGTCGGCGGTGCGGATCGTTACGGGCATTGGACCTCCACGAGACCGTCAGTCCCTGGGATATGAGACGAGCCTACGCCCGGGCAAATCAACGCCGCCTGCGACCCCTGCGCACACCCTTCGGGGGGCCCCCCTTGCCGGGCGCCGGCCGGCTGCCGGGGCGGGGCCTGCCGTGGCGGCCGCGCTGTTCGGGCAGGCTGGCGCCTTCGTCGATCGCGCCGCCCGATTCGAGGGCAGCCAGGAGGCCGCCGCTGGCCGCAACCGCCTCCAGCAGCTTGACCTCGATCGTATCGCCGAGCTGCAGCACGAGGCGCGAGCGGTCGCCGATGACGCGGTGGTTCTTCTCGTCCAGGTGGAAGCGCTCATCGCCGAGCGAGCGCATCGGGATCAGCGCCGAAGCGCCGGTCTCGATCAGCGTCACGAACAGCCCCGCTGTGGTGACGCCCGAGATGCGCGCGACGAAGAGGCCACCCACTTTCGACGACAGGAACGCCGCGAGGTACCGGTCGTTGGCGTCGCGCTCGGCCATCATGGAACGGCGCTCGGTCATGCTGATGTGCTGCGCCGCGGCCTCGAACGCTACCGGATCGGTATCGGCCAGCCCATCGGGGCCGAAGTGCTTTGCCGTGATCATGGCGCGGTGCACCACCAGATCCGAGTACCGCCGGATCGGCGAGGTGAAGTGCACGTAGTGCTGCAGCGCGAGACCGAAGTGCCCGCGCCGCTCCGGTGAATAAATGGCCTGAGCCTGCGTGCGCAGCACGAGCTGATTGACGATCGCCTCGTGCGGCGTGTCCTTCACCTTGCGCAGCACTTGGTTGAAGTGCGCTGGCGTCAGCCGCTGACCGGCGGGAAGCTTCTGGCCCATGGTGGCGAGGAAGTTGCGCAGGTTCTCGATGCGCTCCGGCTCGGGCTCGTCGTGCACGCGGTACATGGTCGGCAGCTTGGAATGTCCGAGCTCGACGGCGGCGGCCACGTTGGCCGCGATCATGAACTCTTCGATGACCTGGTGCGCATCGAGGTGCGTGCGGGGATGTACGTCGGCGACATGGCCGTCGGCGCCCAGGCGCACCACCAGTTCGGGCGCGACGATTTCCAGCGGCTTGCGCTCGCGCCGCGCCTTCATCAGGCAGTCATAGGCGCCCCAGATAGGCTTGAGCAGCCTCTCGGCGACGGGGTCGCCGCCGTGGTCGTGGATCTTTTGCGCCTGCTCGTAGGTCAGGCGCATGGCGGAGCGCATCAGGCCGCGCTCGAACATGTGGCGCAGCTGGTTGCCGTCGGCGTCGAGCCAGATGGTTGCTACCAAGCAGGCGCGCTCTTCGCCGGGCTTGAGCGAGCACACGCCGCCCGACAGCACGTGCGGCAGCATCGGCACCACGCGGTCGGGGAAGTAGGTCGAGTTGCCGCGCTCGCGCGCATCGCGGTCGAGCGCGGTGCCGGGGCGCACGTAGTGGGAAACGTCCGCAATCGCCACCACGATCTTCCAGCCGCCGGGATTCTGCGGCGCGGTATCGGGCTCGGCGTACACGGCGTCGTCGAAGTCGCGCGCATCGACGGGGTCGATGGTGATGAGCGGCGTCTCGCGGAAGTCGGTGCGCTTGCCGAGTTCGGGCACTGCGGCGTCATCGGCCTCCCGCAGCGCGGCGGGGCTGAAGCGCGTGGGGATGCCATGCTGGTGGATGGCGATCAGGCTTAGTGTGCGCGGGTCGGACAAGTCGCCGATGCGCTCCTTCACCTTGGCGCGCAACATGCCCATGCCGCCGGCCCGGCCGACGACGTCGGCGAGCACCACCTCGCCGGGGCGCGCGTTGCCCGCATCGGCGCCGCGGACGCTGTATTGGTCGCGATCCTTCTTGCTGGCGGGCACGATGCGGCCTTCGCCGGCCACCAACTCGAACACGCCCAGCACTTCGCCGGGTCCGGACTCCAACAGCCGCATGGGCCGCGCGGTGATGGTGCCGTCCTCTTCGCTCTTCAGGCGGGCGAGCAGGCGGTCGCCGACGCCCGGCGCCGGCACGGCGTGCGAGGGGATGACGCGCACGCGCGGGGCAGGGCCCTCGCTGCGCCATTCCCCGGGCGCAGCGATGACGTCGCCGTCCTTGCTCACTTCCAGTACCTGCAGCACGGCCACCGACGGCATCTGCACGCCCGGCTTCACGCGCCGGCTGCTGCTGCGTGTCTCGATGGCGCCTTCGGCGGCTAGCTCGCGCAGGCGCTCGCCGATCCATTCATTGTCGTGCTTGGAGAGTCCGAACGCGCGCGCCACGTCGCGCTTGCCGATCTTGCGGGCTGACGGCGAGTCGGCGAGGAAGCGCAAAAGCTCTTCACGCGTGGGCCGCCGCACGGCGGTATCGGCGTGACGGGTTGCGGACCTGCCTGGTGTGCGGCGTGCCACCTATTCCGCCGGCGCCGCTGTCTTCTTCTTCTTCAACGCGCGCTTCTTCGCCGCCGGCTTCGCTTTCGCGACCGCCGGAGCGGCGGCCTTCTTCTTGGACGCCTTGGCGGGCTTTGCTTCCGCGGCGTCGTCCGGCGCCTTCTTGGCGAAGCGGCCCTTGCCCTTCTTGGGCGCAGCCGCGCGGGCGGCGAGCAACGGCATCGCCTGTTCCAGGGTCACCTCGGTCGGATCGACGCCCTTCGGCAAGGTCGCGTTGGTCTTGCCGTGCTTCACGTACGGCCCATAGCGGCCGGAGTGCACCGTCACCGGCTTGCCGTCCTGGGGATGCGCGCCAAGTTCCTTCAGCGCTGCGGCCGCGCCGCCGCGGTTGCCTTTGCGCAGGGCGGCTTCGGCAAGCAGATGCACGGCACGGTTCAGTCCCACCGCCAGCACGTCATCGTCGGCCGGCAGCGATGCGTACGCCTTCTGGTGATGCAGGTACGGCCCAAAGCGGCCGATGCCGGCGTAGATCATTTCCTTGGTCTCGGGATGGGGGCCGATTTCACGCGGCAGCGTCAAAAGCCCCAGCGACTGCTCCAAGGTGATCTCGCCGACCGGGATGTTGCGTGGGATCGACACGCGCTTCGGCTTCGTCTTCTCGCCCTCCACCGGCTCGCCGCGCTGCACGTAGTGGCCGTACGGCCCCTTCTTCACGGTGACAGGCAGGCCGGTTTCCGGATCCTTGCCGAGTTCGCGCGGGCCGGTATCGGCCTCGCCGCCTGCTTCCAGCGCGCGCGTGTACTTGCACTCGGGGTAGTTCGAGCACCCGATGAAGGCGCCGAACTTGCCGAGCTTGATCGACAGCCTGCCTTTGCCGCAGGTCGGACAGACGCGCGGGTCGGCGCCGTTCTCGCTCTTGAAGAAGTACGGCCCAAGCGCCGCGTCGAGCACGTCGAGCACTTCGCGGACGCGCAGGTCCTTGGTGTCGTCCACGGCCTTGATGAACGCGTCCCAGAACTCGCGCAGCACCGCCTTCCAGTCCAGTTCGCCGGAAGAGATGTTGTCGAGCTGCTCTTCCAAGCGGGCGGTGAAGTCGTACTCGACGTAGCGCTTGAAGAAGTTCTCGAGGAACGCCGTAACCAGGCGGCCGCGGTCTTCTGGGTGAAAGCGCGACTTGTCGAGGCGCACGTAGTTGCGTTCCTGCAGCACCGACAGGATGCTGGCGTAGGTGCTGGGACGGCCGATGCCGAGCTCTTCCAGCTTCTTCACCAGCGATGCCTCGGTGTAGCGCGGCGGCGGCTCGGTGAAATGCTGCGCGGGGCGCACTTCGTTGCGCTGTAGTGCGTCACCCTTCTTGACGTTGGGCAGGCGGCGCTCATCGTCACGGTCGGCGGTCGCCGCATCCGCGGCGCCCTGGTCGTCGCGGCCTTCGCGGTACAGACGCAGGAATCCGTCGAACAGCACGATCTGGCCGGTGGCGCGGAACTCGATCTTGGCGTCGTTCGGCGTGATGGTGATGGCGGCCTGCTCCAAGCGTGCGCCTTCCATCTGGCTCGCCAGCGTGCGCTTCCAGATCAACTCGTACAGCTTGGCTTCGTCGTCGGCGAGGTAGCGGCGCACCTTCTCGGGCGTGCGCGACGCATCGGTCGGGCGGATGGCCTCATGCGCTTCCTGTGCGTTCTTCGCCGTCGCCTTGTACATGCGCGGCGACGAAGGCACGTAGGCGTCGCCGTATTCGCTGCCGATCACGCGACGCACCGACGTCAACGCCTCGTTGGCGATCGAGACGCCGTCCGTACGCATGTACGTGATGAGGCCCGTGGTCTCGCCGCCGAGGTCAACGCCCTCATAGAGGTGCTGGGCGATGTCCATCGTGCGCCGCGCCGAGAAGCGCAGCTTGCGCGAGGCCTCCTGCTGCAGCGTCGAGGTGGTGAACGGCGGCGGCGGATTGCGCCGCACTTCCTTCTTCTCCAGGTCGCGCACGGCAAAGCCGGTGGCGCGCTGGGCCTGCTCCACGATCCGCTTGGCATCCGCCTCGTTGCCGAGTGCGAACTTGTCGAGCTTCTCGCCGTTCACGCCGACCAGCTTCGCCGTGATGACGTCGCCGTTGGTGGTGGTGAAGTCCGCCTCGATGGTCCAGTACTCGCGCGCCGTGAAGCCTTCGATCTCGAGCTCCCGCTCGCAGATCAGGCGCAGCGCCACCGACTGCACGCGGCCGGCCGAGCGCGAGCCCGGCAGCTTGCGCCACAGCACGGGCGAAAGCGTAAAGCCCACCAGGTAATCGAGCGCGCGGCGAGCCTGCTGCGCGTTGACAAGATTCATGTCGAGGTCGCGCGGCTGGGCGATCGCCTGCTTGACCGAATCCTTGGTGATCTCGTGGAAGACGACGCGGCGCACCGGCGTGCTGCCAACCGCCTTCATGTCGTTCAGCGCATTCAGCACGTGCCAGCTGATGGCCTCGCCTTCGCGGTCCGGGTCGGTGGCGAGGAAGAGGTTGTCGGCCTTGCGCAGCGCGTTGGCGATGTCGCGCAGACGGCCGACGGCACGGCCCTCGGTCTCGTAGGTCATCGCGAAGTCTTCGTCCGGACGCACCGAGCCGTCCTTGGCCGGCAGGTCGCGCACGTGGCCATAGCTCGCCAGCACCACGTACTTGTCACCCAAGTACTTGCCGATGGTTTTAGCCTTGGCGGGCGATTCGACGACGACGACGTCCATGCACTATCCGGGGGAAAGCCAGTCCGCCGCGAAGGCGGCGGCTACAGCAGTGAGACGCGATTTCCGGGATGACGCTGCAGGCGGCCTGCAAGCTCAAGCTCCAGCAAAATGGTCAACACGGTTGCGGGTGTCAACCTACACTGCCGAATGACCTCGTCCACTGGGAGGGGTGAAGGCCCAAGAATATCAACTACTTGAGTCCGCGCGCGGGCCACCTCGGCCTCCCCTGGATGGTCGCCCTCGGCGCTGTAGGGCGGCGCCGGAGGCTCGCTCAAGGTGCGGATTCCGTGCAGAGCCCGCGTCACATCCTCGGCACTTTCCGTGAGGGTAGCGCCCTCGCGGAGCAGGTTGTTGGTGCCCCGGCAGCGCGGATCGAGGGGGGAGCCAGGCACGGCAAACACCTCGCGGCCCTGCTCCAGTGCCATGCGTGCGGTGATGAGGGAGCCCGAGTGCAGCGCCGCCTCGACCACCACCACGCCGAGGCCAAGGCCCGAGATCAGCCGGTTGCGGCGCGGGAAATGCGTCGCCTGCGGCTCGGTCCCGACCGGCATCTCCGACAGGATGAGTCCTTCGGTCTTGAGCTGCTCGTACAGTGCGCGGTTTTCTTCGGGGTAGCAGATGTCCACGCCGCCGGCGAGCACGGCAATGGTGCCGCTGCTGGCCGCGCCGCTATGTGCCGCGGCATCGATGCCGCGCGCGAGGCCCGACGCAACGACGAGGTTCGCCTGCCCAAGCTCCGCCGCCAGCTGCCGCGCGAAGCGCACGCCCACTCCGGATGCGTTGCGCGCACCCACGATAGCGACGATACGGCCCGGATCGGCCGCCAGCGGCAGCTTGCCGAAATAGGTGAGCAGGGGCGGCGCGTCGTGGATGGCGATGACGCCGGGCGGGTAGCCGGGCTCGATGCTGGCGACGAAGGTTGCGCCGGCCTTCGCTGTCGCTTCGATCTCGCGTTCCGCTTCGGTGCGCGGGCAGACCTTGATGGTGCGCTTGCCGCCCTTGCGCGCGAGCTCGGGCAGGGCCTCGATCGCGACGGTTGCGCTGCCATAGCGCCGAACCAGCGCGTTGAAGGTGACGGCGCCGACGTTCTCGCTGCGGATCAACCGCAGCCAATCGATGCGCTCCGCGTCGCTGAGCCCCGCCCGCGGCAACGCCTCGGGCTTCATGGAGCCTTCGGCTGGCTGCCCAACTTGATGGTGGGCTCCTCGCCGCGCGCGAGCCGCAGGATGTTGTCGCGGTGGCGCAGGATCACCACCAGTGACACGAACGTCGCGAATGCTGCGCGCTGGTAATCGAACGGCTGCAGCGTTGGATTGATCGCGAGCGGCAGCAGGAAGCAATACACCGGTGCCATCACCAGGGCCGCCAGCGCGCCGACCGAAGAGCGCTTGGACACCGCCGCAGCCGCGAGCCACGTCAGCGCCCCGAGGGCACCGATCGGCGGCAGTGCCGCAAACCATACGCCGATCGTTGTCGCCACGCCCTTGCCGCCCCACGACATCGGCGTGACCGCCAAAAGCGCGACCGCACCGATGAGCTGCCAGGCCAGCGAGGTCTGCGTAAGCATCGACGCGAGGCCGAAGGCGACCACCGCAATCACGATCAGCGCCTTGCGATCGCGGCGTAGCCAAATCGGAAACAAGTGCCCGAACACAGCGGCGATGCCGGCGGAATACAGATGGATGGCCTCGCCGCCCATCGCGGCGCCCAGTCCGACCGCAAGTGCGCCTTTGACGCCGTCCAGGACCAGCACCGCGGCGGCGAGCTTCTTGTTGCCGGTGCGCAGGACATTGGTGGCGCCGATGTTGCCGGAGCCGATGGTCCGGATGTCGCCGAAGCCGGCGAACTTGGTGAGCACGAGCCCGAACGGAATGGAGCCCAGCAGGTAGCCGAGCACGATGATCCAAGACAGCGTCGCGTCCTCGGACACCGCTATGCGCCTTCCTGTTCGTACACGGTCTCGCCCGCGACCACGGTGCGCAGCACGCGGCCCTGCACCGGGCGGCCGTCGAACGGCGTGTTCTTCGACTTCGACTTCAGGGCCTTCTCGTTGATGCGCCAAGGCGCATCGAGATCGAACAGCACGAGATCGGCGGGCGCCCCGCGCGCGAACTGGCCAGCCGGCAGCTTGAGCAGGCGGGCCGGATTGATGGTGAGCTTGGCCAGCAAGTCGAGCAGCGGCAGGCTGCCGTTGTGCACCAGCTCCAGCGACAGTGGCAGCAGCGTCTGCAGCCCGGCGATGCCGAACTCCGCGACAGGGAAGGGCAGGCGCTTGCTCTCCTGGTCCTGCGGCGAATGGTCGGAAACGATGACGTCGATGGTGCCGTCCTTCAGCGCCTCGACCACGGCCGCGCGGTCCTCTTCCGAGCGCAGCGGCGGCGACACCTTTGCAAACGTGCGGTACTCGCCGACTTCGTTCTCGTTGAGGGCAAAGTGATGCGCGGCCGCGCCGCAGGTCACCCGCAGTCCGCGCTGCTTGCCGCGGCGCATGGACTCGAGCGCTTCGCCGGTGGAGAGGCACGCAGCGTGGTAGCGCGCGCCGGTCATCTCGGCGAGGCGCAAGTCGCGCTCGACCATGATGACTTCCGCCATGGGCGGGATGCCCTTCAGCCCAAGGCGGCTCGCCACCTCACCCGAATTCATGTGGCCGCCCCGCGCGAGGGCAGGCTCCTCGGCGTGGTGCACGATCAGCAGGTCCCAGCTGGTGCCGTAGGACATGGCGCGGCGCATGACCTGCGCGTTGGCCACGGGCTGCCAACCGTCGGTAAAAGCCACGGCGCCCGCCTCGTGCAGCAGGCCCATTTCCGTCATCTCTTCGCCGCGCAGGCCTTTGGTGATCGCCGCCATGGAGACGACGTTCACCACGCACGTCTCCCGCGCACGGCGGGCGATGAACCCGACCAGCGCCGGCTCATCGACGATGGGGTCGGTCTGCGGCTGCGCCGCGACGGTGGTGACGCCGCCAGCGGCCGCGGCGAGCCCGCCCGTCGCCAAAGTCTCTTTCTCCTCGAAGCCTGGCTCGCCGAGGAAAGCGCGCATGTCGACAAGGCCGGGTGCGAGGCAGGCGCCGTCGCAGTCGATGACCTCCATGCCCTGGTCGGCGCGCACGTCGCGGCCGACCGCGGCGATCTTGCCGTCCACCACCACCAACGTGCCGGGGGCGTCCAGGCCCGACGCCGGGTCGAGCAGCCGCGCATTGATGAAGGCTTGCGGCCTCATTGCGCGTTCATGGGTGCGAAGTTGGGCAGACGCGCGCTCAGGGCGTCGAGCACCGCCATGCGCACCGCGACGCCCATCTCGACCTGTTCGGCGATGGCGCTGCGCGAAATGTCGTCGGCAATCTCGGTGTCGATCTCGACGCCACGATTCATCGGGCCCGGATGCATCACCATCGCGTCCGGCTTCGCGTAGCCGAGCTTCTCGTAATCCAGGCCATAGAAGTGGAAGTACTCGCGCACCGAGGGAACGAAGCTGCCCTGCATGCGTTCGGATTGCAGGCGCAGCATCATGACGATGTCCACGTCGCGCAGGCCGCGCCGCATGTCGTGGTGAACCTCGACGCCGAGGTTGGCGGCCGCGGCGGGCAGCAAGGTGGGCGGGGCGACCACGCGCACATGGGCGCCCATGATGTGCAACAGCTGGATGTTCGACCGCGCCACGCGGCTGTGCACGATGTCGCCGCAGATGGCGACGTGCAGCCCGGCGATCTTGCCCTTGCGGCGGCGGATGGTCAGCGCGTCTAGCAGCGCCTGGGTCGGATGTTCGTGGGAACCGTCGCCCGCATTGATGACGGCGCAGTCCACCTTCTTCGACAGCAGGGCGACAGCACCCGAATCCTGATGCCGCACCACCAGCACGTCGGGGTGCATGGCGTTCAGCGTCATGGCGGTGTCGATCAGCGTCTCGCCCTTCTTAATAGAAGAGCCCTCAGCCGACATGTTGATGACGTCGGCGCCCAGGCGCTTGGCGGCGAGCTCGAAGGAGGTGCGGGTGCGGGTCGAGGCTTCGAAGAACAGGTTCACCAGCGTCCGCCCCTCGAGGAGGTTCGTGCGCTTGACGACCCGGCGGTTCTGGGCGGCGTAGATCTCGGCCTTATCGAGCAGGTAGTTCACCTGCGCTTCGGTAAGGCCTGCGACGCCCAACAGGTCCCGGTGCGGGAAAAAATCCGCCGCAGCCTTCGGTTGAGGGGGCGCGGGGGGAACCATCAAAGCGCGACTTTATACTGGGGTGTCCCGAGGGTCACAAGGTTAGGCCCTTCGGCTCGCCTGAATCCGGTCCAAGGCGCCCTGGAGGATGTAGGCGGCGGCCATCCGATCGACGACCTCGGCCCGCTTGCCGCGGGTGACGTCGGCTTCCAGCAGGGTGCGGGTCACGGCGGCGGTCGATAGCCGCTCGTCCCACAGCACCACGGGGATGCCCAGCGCGCGCTCGAGGTTGCGGGCGAGCTGGCGCGCGGCTTGGGCCTTGGGGCCATCGGTGCCGTCCATGTTGCGGGCCAGGCCGACGACCATGCCGCCGATGCCTTCGTTTTGGACAATGGCGGCGAGCTCGGCCGCGAGGTTCTTCAACTGCCCGCGCTTCAGCGTGGTGAGCGGCGAGGCGAGGGTGAAGCCGGGGTCCGAGATGGCGACGCCGACGTTCTTCTCGCCCGGATCGAGGCCCAGCAGGCGCTGGCCGGGCTTGAGCAAATCGGGGAGATCGGTTGGGTTGCGGTCCATGGCGGGTGGCTGGTAGGTTCGCGCCTCTTTCCGCAGATTCGCAAGGATTTCGCGCCCCGCATGGCGATCGACAAGGCCACCGTGACGAAGATTGCGCGCCTCGCCCGCGTCCGGGTGGCCGACGAGGAGAAGGAGGCGCTGGCGGGTGAGCTCAGCAACATCCTGACCTTCATCGCGCAGCTCGACGAGGTGGACACCAAGGGCGTGGCGCCGATGACGAGCGTGATCGCGCAGCCCCTGCGCCGCCGCGAGGACAAGGTGACCGACGGCGGCAAGCCGGACGACATCCTGGCCAACGCGCCCGAGAAGATGGCGGGCTTCTTCGCCATTCCGAAGGTCATCGAATAGTGACGAACCTCACCGACCTGACGCTCGCCGCGGCCCGCGACGGCCTGCGCGCCAAGAAGTTCTCGGCCGCCGAGCTGACCCGCGCATACGTGGACGCGATGCTCGCGGCGCGGCCCCTGAACGCGTTCATCTCCGAGACGCCGGTCATCGCCAAGCGCATGGCGGACGAGTCCGATGCGCGCATCGCCAAGGGCGAGGCGCGGCCGCTCGAAGGCCTGCCGCTCGCCATCAAGGACCTGTTCTGCACCAAGGGCGTGCGCACCACGGCGGCCTCGCACATCCTGGAGCCGTTCACGCCGACGTACGAATCGACCGTCACGTCCAACCTGTGGCGCGACGGCGCGGTGATGCTCGGCAAGGTGAACCTGGACGAGTTCGCCATGGGCTCGTCGAACGAGACCAGCTACTTCGGCCCGGTGGAGAACCCCTGGCGCAAGCAGGGCGAGAACAAGTCGCGCGTGCCGGGCGGCTCATCGGGTGGTTCCGCCGCATCCGTCTCGGGCCATTTCGCGATCGCCGCGACCGGCACCGACACCGGCGGCTCGATCCGCCAGCCGGCGGCGTTCTGCGGCATCGTCGGCATCAAGCCGACCTATGGCCGCTGCTCGCGCTTCGGCATCGTGGCGTTCGCAAGCTCGCTCGATCAGGCGGGGCCGATGACGCGCGACGTGCGCGATGCGGCGATCATGCTGCAGTCCATGTGCGGGTTCGATGCGAAGGACTCGACCAGCGTGGACATGCCGGTGCCGGATTTCGAGAAGGCGCTCACCGGCAACATCAAGGGCCTGCGCGTCGGCATCCCCGAGGAATACCGCGTCGACGGCATGCCGAAGGAGATCGAGGCGCTGTGGCAGAAGGGCGCCGACATGCTTAGGGCTGCCGGCGCCACCATCCATCCGGTGAAGCTGCCGCTCACCAAGTACGCGCTGCCGACCTATTACATCGTCGCGCCGGCCGAGTGCTCGTCGAACCTCGCGCGCTACGACGGCGTGCGGTTTGGCCTGCGCAAGAAGGCCGATGACCTGGTCGGCATGTACGAGGGTACGCGCGGCGAGGGCTTTGGCCGCGAAGTGCGCCGCCGCATCCTGATCGGCACGTATGTGCTGTCGGCCGGCTACTATGACGCGTACTACCTGAAGGCGCAGCGCGTGCGCGCGCTGATCGCCAAGGATTTCAACGATGCGTTCCAACACGTGGACGTGCTGCTGACGCCGACGGCGCCGTCGGCCGCGTTCGCGCGCGGCGAGAAGACGGCCGATCCGATTTCCATGTACCTGAACGACGTGTTCACCGTGCCGGCGAGCCTTGCCGGACTGCCGGGCATTTCGGTGCCGGCGGGACTTTCCGGCGAAGGCCTGCCGCTTGGCTTGCAGTTGATCGGCCGGGCGTACGATGAGGAAACCGTACTGCGCACCGCGCACGTGTTGGAGCAGGCGGCAGCCTTCAAGGCGCAGCCAGAGAAGTGGTGGAACGCGGCATGACGGAACCAGTCGGCATGCGCGTGACCGGGCAGACGGGCGAGTGGGAGGTCGTGATCGGCCTCGAGGTCCACGCGCAGGTGTCGTCCAATTCGAAGCTGTTTTCCGGCGCGGCGACCGAGTTCGGCGCGGAGCCGAACACGCAGGTATCGCTGATCGACGCGGCGATGCCGGGCATGCTGCCGGTCATCAACGACTTCTGCGTCGAGCAGGCGGTGCGCACGGGGCTTGGCCTGAATGCGCAGATCAACCTGCGCTCGGTGTTCGACCGCAAGAACTACTTCTATCCCGACCTGCCCGCCGGCTATCAGATTTCGCAGTTCAAGGACCCGATCGTCGGCCAGGGCGAAGTGGTGGTGGACCTGCCAGACGGCAGCGCGCGCACCGTCGGCATCGAGCGGCTGCACCTGGAGCAGGACGCGGGCAAGAGCCTGCACGACCAGCATCCGCGCCTGACGTACGTGGACCTCAATCGCGCCGGCGTGGCGCTGATGGAGATCGTCTCCAAGCCCGACATGCGGTCGGCGGAGGAGGCGGGCGCCTACGTGCGCAAGCTGCGCACCATCCTGCGCTACCTCGGCACGTGCGACGGCAACATGGAGCAGGGCTCGCTCCGTTGCGACGTCAACGTCTCGGTGCGCAAGCCGGGCGATAAGCTCGGTACGCGCTGCGAGATCAAGAACGTCAACTCGGTGCGCTTCCTGCAGCAGGCGATCGAGTACGAGAGCCGCCGCCAGGTGGAAGAGATCGAGGCCGGCCGCGCCATCAAGCAGGAGACGCGCCTGTATGACGCCAACACCGGCGTCACGCGTTCCATGCGCAGCAAGGAAGAGGCGCACGACTACCGCTACTTCCCCGATCCGGACCTGCTGCCGCTGGAATTCACGCAAGCCTACGTCGACAAGATCAAGGCCGGCCTGCCCGAGCTGCCCGACCAGAAGCAGGCGCGCTTCGAGAGCGAGCTTGGCATCACGCCGTACCACGCGCGCGTGCTGACGATGGAGAAGGAGTCGGCCGACTACTTCGAGGCCTTCGTGGC
>CAIVPW010000065.1 GCA_903907895.1 uncultured Alphaproteobacteria bacterium | reverse complement strand
GCGCAAGCGCGCCTCCTTGCTCAGGTGCTGCAGACGGAAGACGAGTGGATCGGCCTTGGCGGCATGGGCGAGTTCATCCACGAAGCCCTCAACGATGAACCCGTTGTTGCTTGCGCCCACAGCGCGCCACGCGGCCACCTTGACCGGGAAGTTCACGCGCACGTGCTCTTCGCTGAAGTTCAGCAGGTCGTACAGCAGACTGACTCCGTCGAGTGCCATCGAGGGACCGGCCATGCGCATCGACCACGCCGCGATGTGGCCGTCTTCGCCAACGGCGCCCCGCAGGCGGACGCGGTTGGCGGGACGGAATGCGCCGTAGCGCATGTCGTCGTCACGCGACCAGAAAACCTGCACGGGACGCCGCACCTGTTTGGCGACCTGCACCGCTTCGATGACGAAGTCGCTGTCCATGCGTCTGCCGAACGAGCCGCCCATGAACGTCGTCGTGACGTTTACCGCCTTGGCCGGCAGCGACGCGGCCTGCGCAGCGACGTGCTGTACGTCGGCGGGCGACTGCGTGGGCGCCCAGATGTCGGCGCTGTTGGCATCGACGCGCGCCGTGCAGTTCATCGGTTCCATCGGCGCATGGACCTGGAACGGCGTTGCGTAGATGGCATCCACCACGTTCGTTGAGCGCTGCAACACTTCTTCGGCCTTGCCGGTCGAGCGCGCGACGCGCTCTGCACGTGCAATGGCGCCGTCGAGCGCTTCGTTCATGGCGGAGGAATCTCCCGCCATCGTTGCTGCGCGCCCCAGCAACCGCTGGATTGCACCCGGACCGCCGGGCGGACTCCACTCCGCTTGCACCAGCGTGCGGGCCGTCAGCGCAGCCCATGGAGTGTCGGCAACCACGGCGACGCCCGCGTCGATGGCGAATACCTGCACGACTCCGGGCACTTGCGATGCCCGTGCAGCGTCGAAGCGCACCAAGGTGCCGCCGGGTTGTGGCGGCCGCAGCACGACGGCGTAAGCGAGGCCCGGCAGGCGGACGTCGAGCCCGTAGGTCGTTTCGCCGCGCACGTGCGCCGGAATTTCCAAGCGCGGCGTCGGCTTGCCGACGAGGCGAAACTGACCGGGTGCTTTGCGCGGGGGATTCTGCGGCGCACGCACCTTCGCCGCCGCTTCCGCCAGCGCTCCATAGCCAAGCACCTTGTTGCTGTTCAGGTGGCGCACGGCGCCGTCCTCCGCGCGGCACTCGGCGTGCGGCACGTTCCAGGCCTGCGCGGCCGCCGCCAGCAGCATTTCGCGCGCAGCGGCGCCGTGGGACAGCATGTCGTCGAAGCTCACCCGCACGCTCGTACTACCGCCCGTCGATTGCTCGCCGAACATGGGATTGGCATAGACCGGATCGACCGGCGCGAATTCGGTACGCACCGATGCAAGACTCACTTCGAGCTCTTCGGCGATCAGTATGGCGTGGGCAGTCACGACCCCCTGCCCCATCTCGGCGCGGTCGATGCGCAGGGTCACCGTGCCGTCGTCGCTGATGGTGACCCACGGGTTCAGGCGATGCTGGCGGCCGGCGCCGCGCGGCGCTGGCTGCGGCTGACGGGCGGCCGGAGAGGGCCCACTCGCCCGTGCCATCGCCTTGCGCACACGGGCGTAGCTGCCGCAGCGGCAAAAGACCTCTGACAAGGCCCGATCGGTCGCGCCCGGCGAAGCCTTGGCGACGAGAGCCGCCGTCGCGGCCATGACCATCGCCGGCTGGCAGTAGCCACACTGGGGCACCTGCTCGGTCACCCACGCGTCGGCCACCGCGCTCGGCCCCAACCCTTCAATGGTGGTGACGGCCCTCCCAGCGGCCTCCCCCAGCGTCACCTGGCACGCCTTTACCGCCTTGCCGTCGAGATGGACCGTACAGACCCCGCAGATGCCGACGCCGCAGCCATACTTGGTGCCAGTGAGACCGGCGTCCGTGCGCAGCACCCAAAGCAGAGGGGTGTCGGGGGCGGCGGTGAACTCTTGCGCACGTCCGTTCAGGTTTAAGTAAACCACGGGATTCGGGGCCTTTTTCTGTTGTGGCGTTACTTGGAAGACCTGGCTGGCCCCGCATTTCCCGAGGCGCGGACTAGGTTGTGACCCCGATTTGTGCTATGTTCTCCACAAGCAAGCGACCCTCGGAAGTATGAGAACGGAGGCCCGCGATGCCGCTTCGGTGGCAGTCGGCGGCGGCGTTCTATTCTCTCCGGTGGTCGGTATCTTCGTGCCAGGAGCATGAAAATCGTGACCGCGAAAAGCAAGACCAAGCGGCCTGCAGCAGGGGGGCCGGCAAAGGCGAAGACCCCGGCTGCGCCGCGCGCCGCGCAGCGTCCTGCCAGCACGGGTACCCGCCGCAAGGCGCCAGAGACCCGTACCCCGCCGGTGGCGCGCAAGCCCGCCGCGCGTCCGGTTCCGCCGGCGCCCAAGGCCGCCACCAAGCCGGACGTGAGCAAGAAGCCCGCCCCCAAGGTCGCGGCCAGTGCGCCGAAGCCGGCGTCGCCAAAGCCCGTAAAGGCGCCGGCAACCGAAAAGGTACAAGTGGTACGCAAGCCTACCCAGCCTGAAACCGCGCCCGTCGTCGCCAAGAAGCCGGCCGCCGCCCCCGTTGCCAAGGCGCCCGAGCCGCCGAAGCCCGCCAAGAAGGTAAAGGAAGAGCCGAGCGAGTTCGGCCCAAAGGACTACATCGTCTATCCGACGCATGGCGTGGGCTTCATCCAGCAGGTCGAGAAGCAGGAGATTGCCGGCATCACCGTGGAGCTGTTTGTCATTACGTTCGAGAAGGACAAGATGACCCTGCGGGTGCCGGTGTCGAAGGCCAAACACGTGGGGATGCGCAAGCTTTCGACCCCCAAGGTCATGGATTCGGCGCTCGCCACCCTGAAGGGCCGCGCCCGCGTGAAGCGCACCATGTGGAGCCGCCGGGCCCAGGAGTACGAGGCCAAGATCAATTCGGGCAACCCGGTCTCGATCGCCGAGGTCATCCGCGACCTCCACCGTTCGGCCAATCAGCCTGACCAGTCGTACAGCGAACGCCAGATCTATGAGGCGGCGCTGGAACGTTTGGCGCGGGAACTGGCTGCCGTCGAGAAGATCGACGAGGCCGCCGCCACCGAACGTCTGGAAAAGGTGTTGCGGGCCGCCTAAGCAGGCGGCAAACCGTACGCGTGCTCCGCAACCCGTTCGCGCGCGCTCCAGCGCGCAACTTTGACATCGTTCGCGATCGCTCGGCGGCCCGCCATGGCCGCTGAGCAGTCGTCGTTCTTCAGCGTCCTGGCCGCCGGCCAGCGCGTCTGGGCAGTCGCCGCGATCCACGGCGAGGCCGAGCGCCTGCGCGCCCTGCACGACGAGCTGGGCGCCCGTTTCCTGCCGGGCGATCGGCTGGTCTATCTCGGAAACTACCTCGGCTACGGCGTGGACGTGTGCGGAACGCAGGACGAGATGCTGGCCTTTCGCCGCGCCATCATCGCAAAGCCGGGCACCTTCGCCTGCGACGTGGCTTTCTTGCGCGGCGCCCAGGAGGAGATGTGGCGCAAGCTGCTGCAGCTGCAGTTCGCCACCAGCCCCGGCCAAGTGCTCGACTGGATGCTGGGTCAGGGCCTGGAGGCGACCCTGCGGGCCTACGGCCAGGACCCGCGCGATGGCCGGGCCGCCTGCCGCGAGGGGGCGCTCGCCATCGCCAAGTGGACGATCCAAATCCGTCACGCAGTGCATGCCCGCCCGGGACACGACGAGTTGAATGCGGCCCTGCGGCGCGCCGCCCACACGGCGGGCAACGAACTGCTGTTCGTGGCTGCCGGCATCGACCCCGAACGGCCGCTAGGCCAACAGGGCGACGTATTCTGGTGGGGCTCCGGCTATTTCGCGCAAATCTCCGCGCCGTTCGAAGGCTTTAAGAGGGTGATCCGCGGCCACGAGCGGCGGAGCGGCGCACGCGGCGTGGACCTTGAGAGTTACGCCGCCACCATCGACGGCGGTGCCGGCTTCGGTGGCACCTTGAATGCCGTCTGCTTCGACTACGGCGGCAAAGCCGTCGATTGGATCGAAGCTTAGACGCTTCACCCCAGCCCGTCCCGTGGGCAACGACAGCTTCGTTCAAGCTTCGGGGACGAATGGACCCGAAATTTCCTAGGTCCCACAGCGGCAGTCATTTTTGTGCGCGCCGCGAAAAATCCTTATGGCCGCGCGAGTTAGCGAATTCGTGACCGCCCGTCCCTTGTAAAATCCGACTTAGTGAGTATACTATTGTCAACGCTTCGGCCGGTGGCATTCACCGGGTCGGACCAACCGCCGCCCCTGGCCCTCGGGCCGCCGCGGCCACCTTTTGAGAAATGCCATGAGCTACATCGATACCCGCGAGGGGCGGCTGGCTATGCGTCAGTTCGTCCGGTCCGCAATGAGGATCCCGCTCCTTGAGCGCGACCAGGAGCAGAGGCTGGCGCGCCGGTGGCGCGACCATCGGGACACCCGCGCCCTGCACGCGCTGGTCGAGCCGCACATGCGCCTCGTCATCAGCATCGCTGCCCGCTATCGCGCCTATGGCCTGCCCCAGGGCGACCTGGTGCAGGAGGGCAACGTGGGCCTGATGCAGGCGGCCGAGCGGTTTGATCCAGATCGCGAGGTGCGCTTCTCGACATACGCCAGCTGGTGGATTCGGTCCGCCATCCAGGAGTACGTGCTGCGCAACTGGTCCATCGTGCGTACGGGCACCACTGCGGCGCAGAAGGCCTTGTTCTTCAACTTGCGCCGCCTGCAGGCCCGCATCGAGCGGGCCGGCCGCAGCGCGGCCACGCCGCAAGCGGCCGCCGAGATCGCCAAGCAGTTGCGCGTCCCGATGCGGGACGTCAATGCCATGCGCGATCGGCTCGCCGCCTCGGACCGTTCGCTGAATGCGCCGCTGGCCGAGGAGGCCGACGCGGAGTGGCAAGACGTGCTGCCCGACGAGCGGCCGGGGCCGGAAGAGATCGTGCGCAATGCGCATGACTCGAAGACCCGATCGAGGTGGATCGAGTTGGCGCTGGCGGACCTTAGCCCGCGCGAACAGACGATTGTGCGCGAGCGGCGCCTGGCCGAAACGACGCGCACGCTCGAGTCGCTCGGTGACTCGCTCGGTATCAGCAAGGAGCGCGTGCGCCAGATCGAGCAGGAGGCGCTGAACAAGCTGCGCGAAGGCATCTTGCGCCGTGCCGGCACGCTCGAGGCCGTCACCGAGTAAAGGTTCAGCCAATCGATGCCGAACAAGAAGCCCTCCTCACGGAGGGCTTCTTCGTTTGTGGCTACTGCACGATCTTGAGCTTTGTGCCGGGCCCCGGGTCCTGGCCGGCACCGACGCGGTTGAGCACCATCAGCCATTCGAGCGGATGGTCGAGCGCACGCATCTGCGCCGCGAAGTACTCCAAGTCGGCGTCCTCGCCTACCGGAACGACGCGCACGCGCATTGGCTCCACGGCCGCGGCCTCCTGGGCCGACAGCTTGCGGAACGACGCGGGACCGTCCCACGTCCGCGCCATGAAGCTTTCGGAGGCATCGGGCAGATAGAACTGGAAGCGGAAGTAGGTGGTGGGCGTCACGCGGATGGCGGCGAACTGCACGACGGCCGGGCGGCCACCGCTGCCCCGCAGCGTCGCGCGGGCAAACGCCGCCGGCATGCCGTCGACGGCTCCTTCCTCGACTGTCTCCAGGGTAAAGCCGGCCGTGATGCTGCGCGTGAGGTAGGTCGTCAGCGGCTCGGTCTGCGGTGACCGCAAGACCTGCGCGTCGAAGCGCATCGAGCCGCCGTTCGGACCGCGCGCCATGACGGTGCGCCCCACGGATGTGAACCGGAAACCGGGTGGCAGCGTGAAGGCGTAGCGGTTGTACGTGTCGATGTAGTCGTTGCCGACCGTGATGCCCTCGCTCGGACGGCGGCCGTAGACCAGTCCATCGACCATGTTCAGGTACCGGTCGCGGCCCTCGTACCAGTCGCTGTTCGCCGGCATCAACGGCACGTACGCGGTGACAAGCCCTGGGTTGGCGGCCCGGATCTGTCGTTCCCGCGTCACGTCCTGCGCAAACTCCGTGGCGCGGATGACGCGTGCCTCGATGGCGGGATGCGAGGCGGGATCGCGCGGACGCGGCGAGCCAGCGCGCTGTGCCAGCTCCTGCTGCTCACCAATGGTGCCGAGGAAGCGCGCCTGCGCCATGGGGTCGTAGCCCGCTTCGGCCAGCATGCGAATGCTGACGGTGTCCGCTTCGAATTCCTGGTCGCGGGTGAAACGGTGCATCGTCTCGACGTTTTCGGCGACGGGCGCACCGCGCATCTCGTCCTGCAGCAACTGCCGTTCGCGGGCATGGCGCGAGATGACGTGCGCGATCTCGTGCGCCAGTACAGCGGCGAGTTCCGCCTCGGAGTTCGCAAACGCCAGCAACTGCCGCGTGACGTACACGTACCCGCCGGGCATCGCGAAAGCGTACGCATCGGCCGCGTCGAGCAGCGTGAACGAAAACTCGTACGGCGTAGACGTGAGCGTGCGCACGAGGCGCTGGCCGACCTCGGCGACGTAGCTGCGCAACGCGGGGTTGGCGTACTCGCCGCCGTAGCGTTGCAGGATGTTCGGATGTTCGCGGGCGCCCAGGCCGATTTCCTGGGCCACGTTCATCGGCTCATCGGCCAAAGCGGGGGCTACGCCGACTCCCGCCAGCGTCACCACCGCGCTGAAAAGCGCGACCGAAAGTAGGTCCCTCATGGACCGAGCAACTGTACCTGCTCCGGGTGGGTGACGTCCATCATGGGGCCATTCAAGGAACGCACCCAGCCGCGCACGCGCACGCGCTGCCCTGTGTACGACAGCAAGTTGATGCTCTCGCGCCGGAAGGCCCGCACGTCGCCCGGCGCCACCGACACCGTGAAGTCGGTGCGCCAATCAGGCCCAAAATTCATATAGATGCGGCCGCCGACCTGGTCGGTGGCGCGCACGCGCCCTTCGACGATCTCGTACCGATTGAGGCACTCGGCGATTTCCTCCACCGACCGGACGGAAAACAGCGGGTCGGACCAGATGCCGAGGCGCGCAGCCCGGGCGATGTCTTCAATTTCCTGCATGGACGACAGCAGCCCTCGGTTGTCGGCCGTGCTCTCGACCCGGGCAAGGCCACGGGCGAGAAGCGCGCCCTGCAGCCATTGGCCCTGATCGTCGTACGCAAGCACCAGGAGACGGCCGTAGCGATCGACGCGGGTTCCGGAGAACCACATGCGGACGGTACGCCCAAGCACAAGCTCGGAAAGGACCTCCTTGGCTGTATCCACAAGGGGATGGGGTGGCAGGTTCAACCCAACGAGGCGGACCACACGACCATCGGCCAGGCCGAGGGTGTGGAAGTCGAGGACGCCGGTGACGACCGCGACGCCGGCACTCGGGCCGCGCGGCTCGGCGCCCCGGGCCGAGGGGCTCGCGGCCGCCAGCGCCAGGATCAGCCCCAGCGCGACCAGGCCGTTCCGCATGGCGTAAACTCTAGCATTCGGGGCACAGACGGAGACGGCAGGAAATGAACCGGGTGGCGCGGGCGGCGACGATAGCGGCGGTGGCGATAGTGGCGGCGTTGCCGGCGCGCGCTGAATACTGGCCCGCACAGATCTTCTTGCAGCAACCGCCCGAGGCGCAGCGCTTCTATCTCACCGGCCTGCTCGACATGTGGCAATACGTCCGCAAAGAGGTGCGCCCCGACCCGACCGATCCGCTGGTCGCCTGCAGCAAACTCGGATCGGCAGACGAACTGCGTGCAAAGTTCGTCGATTGGGCCCTGCGTGACCCGGGCCTTTGGCGCCTGAACACCGCGGAGCTGCTGCTCGAAGCCGTCCCGGAGATCTGCAAGAAGTGACGCCCGGCGTTTGCCGGGCAGGCGCCACGCAGCTAGGCTGCGCCCGGTTGCGCTCGTAGCTCAGCAGGATAGAGCAGCAGATTCCTAATCTGCAGGTCGTGGGTTCGAATCCCGCCGAGCGCACCAGTGCCAATTAGCGCGTCGTGCAGGCCGATGACGGCGCGCCGTCTGTCTCATGGAAACGCCGCGCCTCGCTGCGCCAGCCTGGAAAGCGAAATAGATCCAACAGACCGAAGCGTTCCTTGGTGCCGACCGCGACCCATAGCTTTCCCGGCAGGTCTTCTGGATGCCACGCTACGACGTAGCCTGTCCCCGGCAGCGCAAGCGACAGAGTCTCCTCGCGCAGTATCCACGAGCGAGTGCCCGTGAACGGCTCATGGAACTCGCCCGGCGTTGCGTTTGCCTCAAGCACCACGGCGCCTAGACCGTCCGGCACAGCAAACGGCAATCCGACCGGCGCGGCCGGTAGACCAGGAGCAAGTACAGCCACAACCGGACGATAGTCGGCGAGGCGCGGAATGACGGGAACGCCCAACTGCACGAACAGTGGCACGTCTGCGCTGGGTCGGTCGAAGCGCAGCCATAGCTGTGCCGCCGGACACCCGATTTCTTGGTAAAGCACCATCGAGTGGGTGACGTCTTCGATCACGTACGCCGACTGAGGGCCTGTGTGGCCACCGGAGAATGTCGGACGATGTGCTAGCGCGGGCGATGTAACCGCCACGGTGGCCGCGAGGGCTACGGAAAGAATGCGGGCGATTGGTCTTGGGCTGATCTTCATGAGGAGTACTACGATCCGGTCGGCCGCCCAGATCACCTTGGACTGCAGGTGTCGCTCACGCCTGCGGCGGGTAGCGATCGAACGTCGGCAGTTCGTGCGCGCGTTCCATCCAAGAGATTCGTTCGGCGACCTGCACGTGCGCCTGCGCGGGCACGAGGTTCGGGTCGTCGTAGGTTGCGCTTTGGATGTCGATGATGCCCGGCAGGATGGATTCGTTCGTGTAGAAGAGGCCCGTGCCGCAGTCAGGGCAGAAGTGGCGCCGGCCGTGCGTCGACGACCGATAGGTTTTCGGCGTCCCCCGGGTGACCTTGACCGCGTCGTTTGCGTACATCGTCCAGCCGACCATGGGCGCCCCGGCGTGGCGCCGGCAGTCCGTGCAGTGGCACAGGGAATGGTTGAGCGCCGTTCCCTCGACTTGATAGCGGATGTTGCCGCAATGGCAGCCGCCGGTGACGATCATGGGGGCCTCTCTCGCTCCGCGGGTGATCCGGTCCCGATCCTACACCCGCCTGACCGGCGCAGACCCTCGCGATCGCGTATGCTGTCGGCTCGATGCATCCGGGACGCCTCCTTGCACTTCTTCTCGCCGCGGCCGCGGGCGCCGTTGTGCCCGTGGCGCAGGCGCAGCAGCGGCAGGAGACGCGCACCGACCGCATCGCGCCGTTCGAGACGCTAATGCAGAACTTCGACCGCATGGCCTTCGGCGAGGAGAACGAGCGGCGCGCGTGGACGGCCGTGCAGCGTTGGCGCGAGCCGGTGCGGGCTATCCTGATTGGCGACAACGCCGAGGCCTATCGCGAGGACGTGCGGGCGCTTTTTGCCGAATTCAGCCAACTGACCGGCGTCGCGTTCACGCTCACCGACGGAGACTCAAACGCCAACATGCGGATCTTCTTCTCGGCGCGCGATTGGTACCGCTCCGCCGTCGGCCGGTCGTTTCCGCGGCCCGAGGCGGTGGTGTGTTTCACCAACACCTCGGTGGATCAGGCCGGCGCCATCGGCATGACCAACACGGTCATCCCCGAGGACTTGAGCAGCCGGCTGGCACGCAGTTGCCTGACCCACGAACTGATGCACGGCTTGGGGTTCCAGGGCCAACCCGCACGCACGTTCGAGTCGGCCCTGCGCAATGGGGTCGGCTTCGAGCAGCTCACCGTGAACGACCGCATCCTGATCCGCGCGCTCTACGACTCGCGCCTGAAAAGTGACATGGGCGCGGATGAGGCGCTGGCGGCGGCGAAGGGCATCGTGTCGGAGCTCGTGGCGCGGGTGCAGGCGGCGCGCGATCCGATGGATGTGCTGAGCCAGGGCGGCAACACGCCCCTGCGCGTGCTGCCCTGGGAGGGGGGGCCGGTCTAGGACCCCCTGCTGCTGGCCGTGAGGCCGGTATCGCGGCCGCGCGGATTCTGGTACGCGCCTAGGGGTGAGCGCCCCCATCCTCGTTCTGTACGCCCATCCGCGGCCGGAGGCTTCGCGCGTAAACCAGGCCATGGCCGAGGCCGTGCGCGACCTGGACGCGGTCGCCGTGCGCGACCTGTACTCGCTCTATCCCGACTTCCACATCGACGTGCCCGCCGAGCAGACGGCCCTGAAGGCGGCCGAGGTGGTCGTGTTCCATCACCCGCTGCAGTGGTACTCCGGCCCACCGATCCTGAAGGAATGGATCGACAGCGTGCTGTTGCACGGCTGGGCCTATGGGCACGGCGGTACGGCGTTGCGCGGCAAGCGCGTGCTGTCGGCGATCAGCGTCGGCGGCAAATCGGAGGCCTATCAGCGCGAGGGCTTCCACCACTACACGGTGCCGGACTTCCTGCGCCCCTATGAGCGCACCGCCACCCTGTGTGGCATGACGTATCTCCCACCGTTCGTGTTCTACGGCTCGTATTCCGCCACGGAGATGGACGTCCACCGGCACGCGCAGGAGTACCGCCAGCACCTATTGGCGCTGGCATCCGCACCGCAGGGGGCACGCTGATGGAAGAGCAAGGATTCCTTCTCAGCGCGTTCTTCTTCCTGGCTGCGGCAGTCGTAGTGGTGCCGTTCGCGCGGCGCGGCGGGCTTGGCTCGGTGCTGGGCTACCTCATCGCGGGCGTGCTGATCGGCCCCTATGCGCTGGGCTTGGTGCGCGATCCCGAGGAGATCCTGCACTTCGCCGAGTTTGGCGTCGTCATGATGCTGTTCCTGGTTGGCCTCGAACTGGAACCGGCAAAGCTGTGGCGCTTGCGCATCCCGATCCTCGGCACCGGGTCGGCGCAGGTTGTCGGCACGACGCTCGCCATCGCGGCGCTTGCCATGATGATGGGGCAGCCGTGGCAGACGGGCGTCGCGGTCGGCATGGCACTCGCCATGTCGTCAACGGCCATCGCCTTGCAGACGTTGAACGAGCGCAACCTGATGAACACGCCGGGGGGGCAGTCTGCGTTCTCGGTGCTGCTGTTCCAAGACATCGCCGTCATCCCGATCCTGGCCCTCATTCCATTGCTGGCCCTGCATCCGGTGACGGCCGTTGCCGATCACGGCGATGCACTCGGTGGCGCACCGTGGTTGCGCGCACTGACCGTTGCAGTGTTCGTGGTGGCGATCGTCACGGGTGGCCGATACCTGCTGCGGCCCATCTTCCGCTTCATAGCCCGCTCGGGCGTGCGTGAGATATTCACTGCAACCGCATTGCTGCTGGTGGTCGGCATCGCGCTGCTGATGCAGATCATCGGCCTGTCGCCTGCGTTGGGCACATTTCTCGCGGGCGTTGTGCTTGCGAATTCCGAATACCGGATCGCGCTCGAATCCGACATCGAGCCGTTCAAGGCGCTGCTGCTCGGCCTGTTCTTCATCTCGGTCGGCATGTCGATCAACTTCGGGCTGCTGATCGACCAAGCCGGCCTGATCGTCGCGATCGTGCTGGGCATGGTGGTCGTGAAGCTCGCGGTCCTGCTGTTGCTCGGACGATTGTTCGGCATCCCGAAGGCACAGCGCCTGCTGTTCGCGTTCCTGCTGGCGCAGGGCGGCGAGTTCGCCTTTGTGCTTTTCCAGTTCGCGGCGAGCGAGGGCGCGGTGGCGCCCGAGGTGGCCGAGATGATGGTGGTTGTGGTGGCGCTGTCGATGGTGCTGGCGCCGCTGATGATGGTGCTGCTCGACCGCTACATCCAGCCCCTGCTGCGCGATCCGCAGCAGAAGCGTGCGGAGGACAAGATCGAGGCGCACGGCCAGCCGGTGATCATCATCGGCTACGGACGCTTTGGTCAGATCGTCGGCCGCTTCCTGCTGGCCAACGGCGTCGGCACGGTCATCCTCGACAACGACCCCGACCACGTCGAAGTCCTGCGCAAGTTCGGTGTGCAGGCGTTCTACGGCGACGCTACCCGCATTGACCTTTTGGAAGCGGCGGGCGGCGACAAGGCGAAGTTGTTCGTTGTGGCGATCGACGACGCCGAGAAGACCGTCGCCACCGTCGAGGCGATCCGCCTGCGCTTCCCCAACGCGCAGGTATTTGCCCGCGCGCGCAACCGCGACCACGTCTACGAACTGTGGGCCGCAGGCGTACATCAGGCAAAGCGCGAAACGTTCGACTCGGCGCTGTCGATGGGCCGCGACGCCCTGGTCGCGTTGGGTGAACATCCCTATGCCGCCCGGCGCCGCGCCCGCCTGTTCGCCAACCACGACGAACAGGTGCTCGCGGAAGGCTTCAAGGTGCGCGACGACGAAGAATCCCTGGTGAAGCTGTCGCGCCAGTCGCGCGACCAGCTCGAGAAGCTGGTGGCAATCGACCGCGGCAATGCGCGACCCGAACGCGAAGAGGGCTGGGGAGACTGACGCTCGCCCCTATGGTTTGGGCCTGGATTCCAATCACCATCTTCGCGGCGTGCGCGCAGACATTGCGCAATGCGGCCCAGCGCAGCCTGCTCGACCGCCTCGGCACGCTCGGCGCCACGCTCGTGCGCTTCCTCTACGGACTGCCGTTCGCGATCCTGTGGCTGCTCGTGCTGCTCAGCCTGACGCGCGAGCAACCTGACATCCACTGGCCAGCGTTCGCGGCGTGGGTGGGAATCGGTGCTGTATGCCAGATTGCCGGTACGGCGTCGATGCTGCGCGTCATGGCACGGCGCACGTTTGCCGTGGGCATCGTCTACTCCAACTCAGAGCTCTTGCAGGTCGCGCTCTTTGGCGCGGTATTCCTGGGCGATGCTTTGACCGCAGCGCTGGTGTTGGCCGTGATCCTGGCCACGGCGGGCGTGGTGCTGGTTTCCGCGCAGCGCCAACTCGGCGGGTTTGAGGCGTTGCGGGCGGGCTTGCGGGATGGCACCGCGATGCTCGGCCTGATGTCCGGAACAGCGTACGGCATTGCCGCCGTTGGCTTCCGCGGTGGCGCGCTCAGCATAGACGGGGCGTCGGCACCGGTGGCCGCCGCCTGCGCCCTCGTCACGGCGCAAGCGTTGCAGACCGCGCTGCTAGGTGGTTGGTTGCTCTACCGCAACCGGCCCGTCGTATGGGGCACGGTAGCCGCCTGGCGGGTCTCGCTGGTCGCCGGCTTCATGGGCGCCGCCGCCTCGGCCGGCTGGTTCACGGCGATGACCCTCGAATCGGTTGCGCGCGTGCGCACCCTGGGCGCCATCGAGATCGTCTTCGCGCTCGTGTTGTCGCGGCAGCTGTTCCGCGAACGCGTGAGCGGGCTGACGTTGGCCGGGATCGCGTTGCTGGCAGCGGGGATCCTGCTGATCGCCGCCGAGCAGTAGCTGCCTAGTGCAGGCGGTTGGGAACGATCTCGACGGGAGCGCCTTCGCCGGGCACGGCGAAATCCAGGTCCCATTCCGCCTTGGCGACGATCTGGCCGAGGATGTGGCTGAACGAATGCAGCAGCTCGTCGGTGAGCGCGATGCTGATCTCCTTGCCCGCCTTGGGCGAGATGTGCAGCACCTTCATGTTCTGCGCGTTGTTGGAGACACGCAGGCGCATCGCCAGGATGGGCGCCTCACCGAGCGGACGCTGGGCGACGTGCGGCGTTTCGTACTCCTTGCTGAAGTCGGTCTTGGCGAGCGCAGTCTCGCGGCGGAAGCTGGCGACGAACTTGCGCGTATGGGCGCTTGAGTGACGTTGCACCTCGGGGTGCGCGTCGATCGACAACTGCAACTGCTTCCACAATAGCTTGACGTAGCGCCGCGTGAACCAGATCAGGTACTCGGACCTGTCGGTGGTGCTGACGCGAAACAGAACGCGATCTTCCTCCGCGTTGTACTCAAAGCGGAACTGATAAAGACTCGCCACCATCGCCCGTCGCCCGTCAAATTGCGCCTGTACGCTACCGCTGGCGCCGATTTGGCTCAAGACCCCTGGGCCGGCATGGTTAACGCAGCAGGCCGTACTCCAGATACTTGTCCTGGTAGGTCGGCTCGTCGGGCGCCACTTGGTACGCCAGCGCAAAATCCTCGTAGGCCTCGTCCTCCTCACCTAGCGCTTCCCAGGCTAGGCCCCGGTTGAACAGCGGCACGACCGCCTCCTCGGGATCGTTCATGACCTCAAGCGCGGCCGTGAAGTCGGCGATCGCCTCTTCGTAGTACTCGAGCTGCATGTACGCCTGGCCACGGTTCGAATGCGCGCGGCCGCTGCTGGGATTCGCCTTGAGCGCGTCGGTAAAGTCCTGGAAGGCGGGCTCTATGCGCCCGTTCATCATGTAGACGACGCCGCGATTGACGTAGGCCTCGCTGAACTTGGGATCGAGGCGAATGGCGTTGCTGTAGTCGTCAACCGCGTTGGCGAACAGGTCCGCCGCAAACATGGCCATGCCACGGTTGTTGTAGACGCGCGCGGCATACGTCGGCGGCAGGCCGATATCGAGCGCGCGCGTGTAATCCAGCACCGCGTCCTGCAATTGTTCCAAGTGCCGGCGTGCATCGCCACGATAGCCGTACACTGCCGCTTGGTCGCCGGGCGCAAGCGTGCCGGCATCGAGTGCGCGCGTCGCATAGGTGTTGGCGAGCGTCCAGTCGCCGGTGCGCAAGGCATCGAACGCACGCAGAGCATCCTGATTCGGAGTCTGCGCGGCGGCCGCGCCCGCCACGAGCAGTACCGTCAACAGAGCGAAGAGAAACCGCATGCGCGATCCTACCACGGCCGGCTACCCGCGCCGCACACGACCGAGCGAGCGGCCAAGCCGCAGCAGCGGCGTCGCCAGCAACCCCTGCGGGAATGCGACCACCGATACCATCAGCAGGGCGCCAAGGGCCAGGAGCCACCATGGCCCCAGCGCCTCGGATAGGTACGCCTCGGCGAGCCTAACGCCGATGGCGGCGAGGAACGCCGCCAGCAGTACCGAACGGCCGCCGAGCGCCACCCAGATCACGACCTCGGCCGACAACGCGAAGCCGATCAGGCTGGGCGAGGCGAACGAATCCGTGCTGACGAACAGCGCGCCCGCCAGCCCGGCAACGGCTCCGCCTAGGACAAATGCGGCGATGCGATAGGCGACAACCGAATAGCCGAAATAGCGCAGGCGCTCCGGGTTGGTGCGCAGCGCGGTAAGCACGGCGCCGAAGCGGGACGCCAGCAGCGCATCGAATAGGAAGTAGACGGCAGCGGCCGCGATCAGCGCGGCGTAGAACGCAGGCCGGGGATTCCACGGATCGTTCCCAAGCGGCAGAGGCGGCACGCTGGTGAGTCCGTTGTCGGCACCCAGCGTGTACCAGCCGCGCACGCCCTGCTCGAGAATCACCGCCACTGCGAGGGTGACCAGCGCGAGGTACGGCCCGCTGATGCCGCCTCCCCAGAACAGGAACAAGCCAAGAAGCAATCCAAAGGCAGCGGCAGCTGCCACGGCAAGCGCAAGCGCCACCCATGGGTCCGAGATGCCGACATCGAGCCGTCCCAACAGCACTGCGGCCATCACGTAGCCGCCGATGCCGAAGAATGCCGCGTGGCCGAACGACAACATGCCCGCCCGTCCCCATAGGAACGCGAGCGACATGGCAAAGATGCCGTACAGCACGTAGCGCGACAGCTGGCCGGTCCAATAGTCGCCAGCAACTCCGGGCAGGAATGCGAGGACTGCGAACACGGCGAGCGCTAGCAGGCGCGGGACCTCCCGACCGTTCACGGGCGTTCGCCGCGGCCGCGCACAAGTCCGGACGGACGCAGGCGGATGAGCATGATCGCAAGCACGAACACGGCGCTCTGTGCCCACACCGACGACAGGTAGAGGCTGAGGACGCTATCGGCGCCGCCGACCACACCGGCGCCGGCGATGACACCGAAGACCGATGCACCCCCGCCAACGAGCATGGCCAGGAACGCCGGCACGAGGTAACCGAGGCCGAGGTTGGGATCGACACTGATCAGCGGCGAGATCAGCGCGCCCGCCAGTCCCGCCAGGGCCGCGCCCAAAACAAAGCTGCGCGCGGCTACCTTGCGCACATCGACGCCGAGTGCCGCCGCGATGTCCGGCCGTGCAATGGCAGCGCGCGCATGCAGGCCGAAGCGCGTACCGACGAACAGAACGACAGTGCCAAGGAGCACTGCGGCCGCGATGGCCATCACAGTCAGCCGGTATTGCGGGTAGACGATCCCGGCGATCACAACGTCCGCCGACGTCGGCGCATCGACGTTTTGCGACGCCGGGCCGAAGTGCAGGACCACTGCCTGCCGCAGCAGAATGGCAAGACCCCAGGTGCCCAGGATGCTGTCGAGCGGACGGCCGGCGAGCCGGCGGATCAGAAGCATCTCCACGATCGCGCCAAGTGCCGCGAGCGCGACGGTCGCGACAACGACCGCCGCCCAAAACGGAATTCCCGACTGCGTCGCGAACAACACCGAGTAGGCGCCAAGCATGAGGAATTCGCCGTGGGCGAGGTTGAGCACGCGCAACAGGGCGAATATGACGGCAAGTCCAACGGCTACGAGGCCGAGGACCAGGACGTAGGAAAGGACGTCGAGGGCGAATTCCATCCTCAGCCTGCCCCGAGCCCCAGGTATCGATGGACTGCGGCGGATCGCGGCCCAAGGTCACTGGCCGCGGCGGCCCCAACGACCGCGCCCTTTTCCAGGAACGCCGCAAAGCTGGCGGCGCGCTGCACCAGCTCGAGGTTCTGTTCAACCAGGAGCACCGTCATGTGGCCGTCGGAGACAAGGCGCGGCAGCAAGGCAGCGAGTTCGGAAACGATGAGAGGAGCCAAACCTTCCGAGGGCTCGTCCAGGATCAGCAGTTGCGGGGCCGCTACCATGGCGCGCGCCAGCGCCAATATTTGCTGCTCACCGCCCGACAAAGTGCCGGCCGCCCGCCCGCGCAACGGCTCCAGTTGCGGAAACATGCCGAACACATGCTGCGGCACGCCGCGGCCGCCGCGAGACGCCAGGCCCAGCTGCAGATTCTGCAGCACCGTAAAGTTCGGAAAGATGCCGCGTCCTTGCGGCACATAGGCAATGCCGCGGCGCGCAATCGCGTGCGGCGACAAGCCCAGCAACTCCTCGTTGTTGAACCGCACCGAGCCGTGCGCGGGCACCAATCCCATGAGTGCCTTACAGAGGGTGCTCTTCCCCATCCCGTTGCGGCCAAGCAGCGCCGCCACCGTGCCGGTCGGCACCCTGAGGGAGACATCGTGCAGCACGGCACTGCCTCCGTAGCCGGCCCGCAAGTTGCGAATCTCGAGCATTAGACGGGCGCCGCCAGGGCGCCGCCGAAATACAGTTGTTGCACTTCGCGATCGCTGCGCACCTCAGCGTAGGTTCCGGTGCGCAGGAGCCTGCCCTTGGCCATCACGGTCACCGTGCAATCGAGGCGCTCGAGAAAGCCCATGTCGTGCTCGATGACGAGTACGGCGACATCACCGCTAGCGGCGATGTCTTTGATGAGATCGACCGTCGCGAATGTC
>CAIVPW010000064.1 GCA_903907895.1 uncultured Alphaproteobacteria bacterium | reverse complement strand
TGGCGTCGACGCGATCAACGACATCTTCATGTACATGTGCTTCTCGAAGACACCGGCGCTGTCGCCAACGGGCGACTGCCGGCCGTTCAGCGAGAAAGCGGACGGCACGTTGCTCGGCGAAGGCCTTGGCATGTTCGCCCTGCGCCGTCTGGAAGATGCCGAGCGCGACGGCAACCATATCTACGCTGTGATTCGCGGACTGGGCTCGTCGTCCGATGGCCGCGCCACCAGCATCTATGGCCCAAAATCGGAAGGCCAGGCGCTCGCGTTGTCGCGCGCCTACGAGGCGGCCGGTTACAGCCCGGCAACGGTCGGCATGGTCGAGGCGCACGGCACCGGCACCAAGGCCGGCGACCTCGCCGAAGTGACGGCGCTTAAGTCTGTATTCCGGGCCGCCGATGAAGACCGCGCGCCATGGTGCGCATTGGGCTCGATCAAGTCGCAGATCGGGCACACGAAGGCCGCTGCCGGTGCAGCAGGACTCTTCAAGACCGTCATGGCGCTGCGGCACAAGGTGCTGCCGCCGACGATCAAGGTAGAGCGCCCCGCCATGGCCGTGGCCGGAGACGATTCGCCCTTCTACGTGAATACGCGCACACGGCCATGGATCGCTTCACCGATGCACCCGCGCCGGGCGTCGGTGAGCTCCTTCGGCTTCGGCGGCAGCAATTTCCACCTGACCCTCGAAGAGTACACGGGCGCCAAAGTCGCCGAGCGCCTCCCGGCACACTCGGCCGCGCTATTCCTTCTCTCCGCAGCCTCCCGCGGATCGCTGACAGAGGCCTGCACCAACCTTGCAGGTGCTGTCGAAGCGGGAGCGTTCTTTGCACGCGCGCGCGATAGTCAACTCGCCTTCGATTCGACGGCCGCCGCGCGTGCCGCGCTGGTAGCGGCGAATGTCGATGACCTGCGCCACAAGCTCACACGCTTGGCCGATCAGCTGCGCAGCTCCGGCGACCTCGTCGCACAACCCGGCGTGTACGCCGGATTCGGCCCCTCGCAGGCAGGCAAGCTTGCGTTCGTCTTTCCCGGCCAAGGCAGCCAGTACGTCGGCATGGGCGCCGAGATCGCCATGGAGTTCGACCTCGCGCGCCAGGTGTGGGATCAACTGAGCGGCGATGGCCAACGCCTGGAGGACGCGGTGTTCCCCCCCTCTGCGTTCGGCGCAGACGCAGAGCGCCGCCAGAACGACACCCTGGCAACGCAAGCGCAGCCGGCCATCGCTGCCACCTCCCTGTCGCAGCTTGCCCTGCTGCACGCCGCTGGTGTCGGTCCGGACCTTGTCGCCGGCCACAGCTTCGGCGAGGTCATGGCCCTGCATTGCGCGGGCGCGTTCGATGCCGACACCGCCCTGCGGATCGCGCACAAGCGCGGCGCGGTCATGCGCGAAGCTGCCGGAACCACTGAAGGCGCCATGACGGCCGTGGTTGCGAGCCGCGAACAGGTCACGGACCTACTCCGCACGACGGGGCTCGACATCGTGATCGCCAACGACAACGCACCGGATCAAGTGGTGCTGTCGGGGCCTACGGCCAATATCGCGGAGTGTGAACAGCGTCTGGCAGCAGCGGGCATCCGCAGCACGCGACTACCCGTCGCGTCCGCGTTCCACTCGTCGATCGTGAGCGCCGCCAGCACGCCGCTGGCAACGTACCTCGCCGGGCAGAAGGTTGAAGCTCCGCGCTTGCCGGTCATTGGTACTGCGGCCGCGGTGCCCTACCCGACCGAACCGGACTCGGTGCGCGCGACCCTGGCAGCACAGCTCGCGACGCCGGTCCGATTCCGCGATCAGGTCGAAGCGTTGTATGCCGCCGGCGCTCGTACCTTTGTCGAAGTCGGCCCTGGCTCCGTCCTCACCGGTCTGCTGGAGCGGTGCCTGCGTGGACGCCCCGCCACCTTCATCGCGATGGACCGCAAGGGCCGCAACGGCGTCGCCAGTTTCTGGGAGGCTCTGGCCCAACTTGCAGCGACGGGCGTACGCCTGACGTTCGCACCGCTGTGGGACGGCGTGCGGGTGGACGAACCGGCCGCACCAACCGGCCCCGGCACCGTGCAGATCCTCGGTAGCAACTACGGCAAGCCCTATCCGGCGAAGACCGGCATTGCACCCCCGGCCCCGCCCGCTCCGCCGGCGCCGGTTCGCATCGCACAAGAGGCGGCCGTCGTTCCGGCTATGCCGTCCGACCAACGGATGGCGACGTTCGCTGCATTTCAGAACCAGATCGCCGAGTCCCAGCGAGCATTTCAGACAGCTTTGGCCGATAGCCACCGCGCCTTCCTCGAGACGACCGAGCGGGCACTGCAGAGCCTGTCCGGCAACCCTGGTACCGTCACCTCCGCGATCCCAGCCGCGCCGGTGCAACGCATGGCGCCCGAACCCGCGTTCGTCGCACCCGCTGCGCCAACGGTCGCGCCATTCAGCGTCAAAGCGGCGCCAGCGGCAGCCAAGGCATCGCCGCCTGCCCCGACAAACAAAATTGTGGTCGCGATCGATCCCGCGGCGGTGCTGCTCGAAGTCGTCGCCGCAAAAACCGGCTATCCGGCCGAGATGCTGAACCTCACGATGTCGCTGGAGGCCGACCTTGGCGTGGATTCCATCAAGCAGGTGGAAATCCTAGCTGCGCTACGGGAACGCGCGCCCGGTCTGCCGGAAGTCGACGCGGCCGATCTTGCTCGCCTGCGGACGCTTGGGGCGATCGTTGAATTCCTCGGCGCACAGACGACGAAGGTTGCCACGAATGCTCCCGCCGAGCCGGCTGCCGCTCCAGCAGCAATGGCACCGTCTCCGGACCTCGAAGCAGCACTGCTGGCCGTTGTCGCCGAGAAGACCGGATATCCGGCAGAGATGCTGAACCTGACAATGTCGATCGAGGGTGACCTCGGCATCGACTCCATCAAGCAGGTGGAAATCTTGTCGGCGCTGCGCGAACGCGCTCCCACGATGCGCGAGCTTGGCCCAAGCGAGCTTTCGCGGCTGCGCACGTTGGGGGCAATTCTGGAGTACCTGACGGGTGCGCTGCCTGCCACCGCCTCATCGAGGGATCCGGCGCTTTTGGTCGGGCGCGCCATCGTCACGCAGGTGGACGCACCGCGCAGCACCACGGAACGCGCCCTGCCGGCGCGGACGATTGCGCTAGTGGCGGATCAAGGCGGTGTCGCGGACGCACTTGCCCCTTTGCTGCGCGCGCGCGGGTGCACCGTCCACGTCGGTAAGGATATTCCCGCGGCTAGCGATGGCGTCGTGCTCCTCGCCGGCCTCGACGACGATGAAGTCGTTTCGCGTCATCGCGCTGCACTTATGGCCGCCAAGGAAGTTGCGCCCCGCTTCACAAAGGATGGCGGATTGTTCGTCGTCGTGCAGCGCTCCGGTGCTGCAAGCGGATTGGTCGGACTGGTCAAATGCGCCGCGCAGGAATGGCCCGCGATCACGAGGTCCATCGAGATCGAGGTTGCCGGTCGCTCCGCCCAGGCGTTGGCGAAGGAACTTTGCAGCGAACTTCTTTGCGAGAGCGACGCGGCGGAGGTCCTGCTTGGGGCCGACGGCCGCCGCAGCACCGTTCAGCATGCAGTGGGGACACAGCCCACGACTGGCCCCACTCGATTGGACGCAGAGTCCGTGGTGGTCATTTCGGGCGGCGCCCGCGGTGTCACGGCCGCAGCCGCAATTGCGCTTGCGCGCGCGCATCGGTGCCGCTTCGTTCTGCTCGGACGCACACCTCTAGTCGAGGAAGATTCCCGCACCGCCGGAATGGACGGTATGGCGGAGCTGCAGCGCGCTCTGGCGTCCGCTGCTGGCGGGGCGGCCCCGCCCGCCGCGCTGCGGGAGCAGGCGGAGAGCATCCTCGCCGGACGCGAGGTGCGGCAGACCCTAGCGGCGATCGAACAGGCGGGCGGCGTGGGCCGCTACGTCGCCGTTGATGTGCGCGACGGTGCCGCCGTGGCAACTGCGATTGCCGGCATCCGCCGCGAGTGGGGACCGATCACGGCGCTCATCCACGGTGCGGGAGTCATCGCGGACAAGCGCATCGCGGACAAGACCGTTGCGCAGTTCGACCTCGTATTCGGAACCAAGGTGATCGGCTTCCAGTCTCTTCTCGGCGCCACGTACGACGACCCGTTGCGGGTGCTTTGCGTCTTTTCCTCCGTTGCGGCACGGTCCGGCAACGCCGGCCAAAGCGACTATGCGATGGCCAATGCGACAATAACCGCCATGGCGCGGCAGGAAGGCGCACGCCGGGGACCGGCGTGCCTCGTCAAGGCGATCCATTGGGGCCCGTGGGCGGGCGGGATGGTCACGCCATCGCTGGCAACGCGCTTCGAACGGGCCGGTGTTCCGCTGATCCATCTGGGCGCCGGCGCGGACTTCCTGGTGCGCGAGCTGGCCGATACAGCCGATGGCGCGATCGAGGTCGTCGCTGGCGGGCCGCTCCCAAGCGCGCACCGCACGCCAAGCGCCGCAGCCAACGCCTCCGCCTAGCGTTTCCATGGCAGGGGATTTCGAGCCGGTCGCGATCGTCGGCCGCGCATGTGTGCTGCCGGGTGCCGCGTCGCCCTTCGATTTGTGGCGCGCGTTCGTTGAAGGCCGTGACCTGGTCACGACACTGCCCGACGGGCATTGGCGTCTAGACCCCCGGCGCGTACTGACGCTGGCTGCCAAGGCGGGGAAGGACCATCCCGTTGCCAGCGACAAGGGCGGCTACGTTCGTGGCTTCCGGCCCGAGGACGACGCGCACCAACGCGCAGATGCCTTAGTGCAGTGGCTCATCCATGCCGGACGCGGGGCGCTGCGGGACGCCGGTCATAGGAGCGCGCCGAAGCGGACCACCGTGATCGTCGGCAACCTCGCCTACCCCAGCGACTCGCTCTCGCAGTTCGCGGAGCGTGTCTGGTTGGAGCAGCAGGAGGACCAGTTCCTGCGCACCCGCGCCGCAGACGTTGCCGGCTTGGCACACATCGCGCCGGAGAACCGGTTCGTCACCGGACTGCCGGCACGCATCCTCGCGAAGGCTGTCGGAGCAGACGGCAGCGCGTTCTGCCTGGATGCCGCCTGCGCCTCCTCGCTCTACGCCATCAAGCTGGCGTGCGACCAGCTGCACGACGGCGTGGCCGACGTGGTGCTGTGCGGCGCCGTCAATCGCGCCGACGACCTCTTCCTGCACGGCGGATTTACCGCCCTCAAGGCCCTGAGCCGCACCGGGCGGTCGCGCCCGTTCCATCGCGACGCCGATGGCCTGCTGCCCTCCGAAGGCGCCGCGGCCATCGTCGTGAAGCGCCTCGTCGACGCCGAGCGAGACGGCGATCGTATCCTCGGCGTGATTCGCGCCGTGGGTCTCTCCAATGATGGGCGTTCTGGCGGGCTTCTTGTGCCGTCCGCGGCCGGACAAGTACGCGCGCTCGAAGCGGCGTATGCACAGAGCGGCCTCGATCCTGCCGACGTGTCGCTCGTGGAATGCCATGCGACCGGCACGCCCGTGGGTGACCGCGAAGAAATCCTCAGCATGACGCGCGTGTTGGGCGGCGGCCGCGGTCTGCCCATCGGCTCGCACAAATCGAACATGGGCCACTTGATCACGGCGGCAGGCATGGCCGGCCTGCTCAAGGTGCTGGGTGCCATGGAGCACGGCATCCGTCCGCCCACCATCCATGCCGACGCACCGATCCCGGAACTGGAGGGTTCGCGCGACTTCCGCCTGCTGACCGCCGCCGAACCGTGGGAGGTGCCTGGCCCGCGCCGTGCGGCCATCAGCGCCTTCGGATTTGGCGGCAACAATGCACACCTGCTCGTCGAGGAATGGCAGCCTCGGCGGTCGGCTCCCACTCGCAAGCCCGCGCCTCTGCAACGGGAAGCGATCGCCATCGTCGGCGTCGGCGTGCTGGCCGGCGATGCATCCGATGCGGGGGAATTCGCGCGCGTACTGTTAGACCGCGCGCCGCATCGCCGCGAGGCCACCAGCATTGCCCTGCCGCTCGGCGAAATCCGCTTTCCACCTGCCGACCTCGAGCAGGCATGGCCACAACAAACCGCATTCCTGCGCGTCGCGCTTGAGGCGGTGCACGACGCCGGCGGAATCGACGGACACCACGCCGGCGTCATCGTCGGCATGCAGTGCGATCCTGAGACTGCCCGGCATGGCCTGCATTGGCGTATGCCCGAATGGATGCCCGCCTGGCAACATGCGATCGGGTTCGACGAGGGCTGGCTGGATCGGGCGCGGCACGCGATCGCCATCCAACTCGATCCGGCCGCCGTGGTGGGCAGCATGCCGAACATGCCGGCCAACCGCCTCAACAGCCAGTTGGATCTGCGCGGCCTCGGCTTCACGGTCGCCAGCGAAGAGTCCTCGGGCATCGACTCCCTGCATATTGCCGTGCGCGCCCTGCGGGCCGGTGACCTCCGTGTCGCGATCGTGGGCGCGGTCGACATGAGCTGCGAGCCGGTGCACCGGGCAGCGATGGCGGCTACCGATCCGAACGCACCCTCGGAGGGCGACGCTGCCGTTGCGTTGGTTCTGAAGCGCGAGAGCGACGCGCGGCGCGACGGCAATGCGATCTACGCGCTGCTCGACCCGGACGGCGCTGCCGATCAGGCGCTGCCGCTATTCGGACCAAAGGGCATTTCAACTCGCCTCGGCCACGCGAAGGCCGCGAGCGGACTGCTTGCTGTGCTCGCCGCCACGGTTGCAGCAGCGGCCCGCCGCGATCCGCACTCGGGGGCGCCATGGCTGGCGCGGGCCTTTCTCGCCGGGGCGCTCGTTGCCACGTTGTTGCGCCGGTAGCCGCCATGGCCGCAAAGTTGCTCAAAGCGCTGCTACTTGGCCTTTCTCTCGCGCGGGGCGCAGACGCGCTGCGGCGCGCCGTCCGGGTCATCGCCGCGCGCACGGTCTTGCTGCTGCTGGCGCTGCTCACACTGCTTACGGCGATCGGCTTCTTGATCGCCGCGGCGTACACCGCCGCCTCCGCTTGGATCGGACCCGTCTACGCCAGTCTCGCGATCGGCGGTGTGCTGGTGCTGAAGGCATTGTTCTGGATCGCGCTTTCGCGCCGCGTGGGAACCACGCGTCAACGCCGAGGCAACTCCGCGTAAGGTCTGCGGGGGGTCCCTTCGGCGAGCCGCGGCTCTGTGCAGCAGGCGGCCCAGGCACCGCACGGCCGCTATATTTGACTAGATACGACGTTTCGGGATAGCGTCACCGCTATATCCGACCGTGCGCAACGCGGCGGAGAACTCTTTCGGGGACGTATATGTCGTTACCGTC
>CAIVPW010000063.1 GCA_903907895.1 uncultured Alphaproteobacteria bacterium | reverse complement strand
GAAGTCGTGTTCTCGACCCACTTCGATTGCGTGCCGCCGTTCTTTCCGAGCCGCGTCGACGGTGGCGTGCTTTATGGCCGCGGCGCGTGCGACGCCAAGGGCATTCTCGCCACGCAGGTCGCGGCGGCGGAGCGCCTGCGAGCGGCGGGTGAGACGCGCATCGGCCTGGTGTTCGTGGCCGGCGAAGAGCGCGGCAGCGACGGCGCCAAGGCGGCGAACCGGATTGCCTCGAACTCGCGCTTTCTCATCAACGGCGAACCCACCGACCTGCGCCTGGGGTCAGCGACGCGCGGCTGTTTCCGGGTCCGCCTGACGGCGGCGGGCACGGCTGCGCATTCCGGCTATCCCGAACTCGGCGAGTCGGCGATCGAGAAGCTGATCGATTGCCTGATGTCGCTCCGTGCGGCCGAGTGGCCGTCAGACCCGCTACTGGGCACCACCCATTACACGGTGGGCCTGATCAACGGCGGCGTGGCGCCGAACGTGATCCCGCCCCATGCCGAAGCCGAGGTGTTCTTCCGCACGGTCGGCGGGCACGACGCGATTCGCGCGACGCTGGCCGCCGCCCTCGCTACCCGCGTGACCGTGCAGGAGATCCTGGAACTGCCGGCCGTGAAGTTGCACACCGTCCCGGGTTTCGATACCGCCGTGTTCTCCTACTTCAGTGATGTGCCGTTCCTGTCGAATTGGGGCACGCCCCTCTTGATTGGGCCGGGCACCATCCACGTGGCGCACACCGATCGCGAGCAGGTGGCGATTGCGGAGCTGGATCAAGCCGTGGACATCTCCGCGCGGCTGGCGGCGACGCTGTTGGCGTCGTAAACCCCGTGGTCCGCCTCGACTCCGCCGAGGCTGTGCTCGAGCGCGTCGATCAAGCGGACCTCGTAGTGGTGACCGGCTTGTGCGCGCAGCCTCGCCATGGCGATGCCGGCACTCTGGCCCTGGCGGTACGGACGGTCGTTGGTGATGGCGTCGAAGGCATCGGCGACCGCGGCAATGCGGCCGGCGATCGGGATGTCGTCGCCGACAAGCCCTCGCGGGTAGCCACTGCCGTCAAATTTCTCGTGGTGCGAGAGCGCGATCGTCTCGGCCAGTTGCAGCAGCGGGCTGTGGCTGCCGCCCAGGATGCGCGCGCCGATGCTGGTGTGCGTGCGCATCACGCGGAACTCGCCCTCGGTGAGCGGCCCGGCCTTGCGCAGCAGCGCGTCGGGAATCCCAATCTTGCCGATGTCGTGGAGCCCGGCGGCGCGCCGTAACAACCCCGCTTCTTCAGGAGTGAAGCCAATGCGCAGGGCGAGCTCGGCCGACAGGTCGCCGACCCGCCGGTTGTGTTCGTTGGTCTGCTCGTCGCGATACTCGGCGGCCAGCGCCAGCCTCTCGACCATTTCGACCCGCGTCGACTCGAGTTCACGACTGGTGCCCAAGGCGGTCTCCAGCAGCGTGCGGTTCTGCTTGCGCAGGTCCTGGAACAGCATCCGGCTTTCCAGCAGGTTGCGCACCCGCAGCAGCACCTCGACCAGGTCGAATGGCTTGGTGACGAAGTCCTTGGCCCCG
>CAIVPW010000062.1 GCA_903907895.1 uncultured Alphaproteobacteria bacterium | reverse complement strand
GTCCCAGTTGACCAGCCGCTTGTCGCGATAGATCAGGCCCTGTTTGTAGAGCGTGACGAACACGTGCTTGACCGCTTCGGACAAGCCTTCGTCCATGGTGAAGCGTTCGCGGCTCCAGTCAGCCGATGCACCGAGACGGCGGAGCTGGCGGATGATGGTCCCGCCGGACTCGGCCTTCCATTTCCAGACGCGATCGATGAAGGCTTCGCGGCCGAGTTCCTTGCGGCGGATACCCTGCGCTTCGAGTTGCCGCTCGACGACCATTTGCGTGGCGATGCCGGCGTGATCGGTGCCGGGCTGCCACAGCGTGTCCTTGCCCCGCATGCGCTCGAAGCGGATGAGCAGATCCTGCAGCGAGTTGTTAAGGGCGTGGCCGATGTGAAGGCTGCCGGTGACGTTCGGCGGCGGGATGACGATGGTGTACGGCTTGGCATTGCTGCGCACGCCGCCAGCGGCGAACGCGCCGGACTTCTCCCATCGTTCATACTGCCGGGTTTCGACCTCCCCGGGCCGATACGTCTTGTCCAATGCCATGCTTTTTGAATCCCGTTGCCGCGGACGGAAGCCTGAACGGCTTCAGCGGCGGGCCAAACCTAGTGCAATGGCCCGCTTGGCGGCAACCGCCGGCCTAGTGCCACGCCTCCCCTTTGGTCCAACCCGTACCCCAGCGGCACCATGGCGAGGCTGCCGCCGCGGGCTTACGTCAGGGTCCGTAATGGCCGCGCACGCGCGGCGCCATTCCCAACCAGGAGAAGGTCCGATGCTTCGCAAAGCAGCCGTCCTCGCGACGGCAGGTGCACTATTGCTCGCGGCCAATGTCGCTGTAGCCCAGGGTGTGACCCCCACCCCCGTCAACCCGAACCCCGCCATGCCGGCCGTCGGCGGCGCGGGCAACGCTGCCGGTGGTGCCAACGCCGGCGCCGCAGCGGCAAATCAGATGGCGGCCACCAACGAGTTCACCGGCACCATCAAGGCATGGAGCCCGCAAGATAAGGTCCTCACGATGGAGAATGGTGAGAAGTTCTTTGTGCGGGGCAACGAGCCGACGAACTTGGCCGACCTCGCCCGGGCCGGCAACCGCGTGAAGGTGACCTTCATGATCGACGCGGCACAGCAGAACGAGAAGGTTCTGAACACCATCACGGCCGAGGCCGGTTTGGCTCCGGGTGGTGGCCCGGCCGGCGCGATCGGCGCTGGCACTCCTGCCGGCGGCGCAGTGCGTTAAACCAGACGAACGCGGGAGCGCCTTGGCGCTCCCGCGCTCTTTGGCACACGCGCTCTTGAGTTTGGCCGTGGTGGCACACGCTGCTAGCTTCGCCCGCAACGGGCGGGGTTCATCATGGGCGGCGGTAGCTATCTTTTCGGTTTCCTGGCGGGGTTGTTGTCGACCTTCAACCCGTGCGTTTTGCCGCTCATTCCCTTGGTGGTTGGCAGCGCGGCCTCCGCGCACCGGCTCGGTCCGGTTGCTCTATCCGGCGGCGTGTTGGTCTCGTTCGTCGGCCTTGGGATCTTCATCGCCACGATCGGGTTCGGTCTTGGACTGGACGCAACGCTGTTTCGCTCGGTCGGCGGCGTCATCATGGTCGCGATCGGCTTGGTGCTGGTGAGCGGACCGCTGCAACAACGCTTCGCCATCGCGGGTGGCGGGGTCTCCTCCATGGCCGAGGGCTGGATGGGCCGCATCACCGTGGGTGGTTGGCAGGGCCAGTTCTTGCTCGGACTCCTGCTCGGCGTCGTGTGGACCCCTTGCGTCGGTCCCACCCTTGGCGCGGCCTCGCTGATGGCGGCGCGCGGCGAGAACCTCGGTCAGGTTTCCTTGGTGATGGTGCTGTTTGGCATCGGTGCCACCATCCCGTTGCTGGTCATCGGCACCCTTTCCCGGCAGGCCCTGGTGCGTTGGCGCGGCAAGTTCGCGGCTGCCGGTTCGGCCGGCAAGACGATCCTTGGCGTGCTGATGCTGCTGCTCGGCTTCTCGATCCTCAGCGGCTTCGACCACATCCTCGAAGCCTGGCTCGTGACGCACATGCCCGAGTGGCTCCTGAACGTCACCACCCGCTTCTAAACAAAAGGGGCCCCGCCCTTCGGCGCGGCCCCTTTTTCAGGCGTTCGAGGTTTAGAGCGCCTTGTTCAGCAGGTCGGTGATCGGGCCGGCTTGAGTGGCGCCAACCGAGCGCTCGATCTCATTCGCACCCTTGAACACGATCAGCGTGCTCTGGCGCATCGCGTTGAACTTCCGCACCAGGTCCTTCTGCGTGTCGAAGTCGATGTTGAAGATGACCATGTCCTTGAACTTATCGGTCTTGATCAGGTTCGCAATGATCGGGCGCTGCGCAGCGCACTGCGGGCACCAATCTGCATGCACCTGCACGAGAATCGGCTTGCCTGCGGCTTGGGCCGCCTTGAACGCCGTGTCGTCATACGGCACCGGCGCGGCAGCGTTGGCGAGCGGCGCCAGGAACAACGAAAGAATCGCAACAAGGAATAGACGGCGGAGCATGGTTCCCTCCCCACAGCAAAAAACGAATGGCTGGGCACAATGCACTCCGAGGCACCGCCTTCGGCAAGCCCTCAAACAAGTTTCACGCGAATTTGACGCTCTTTCCTGGGGCGACCTTGGACCCTCCGCGAAGTAATCTGCGACACGCAATTAGGACCCGGGAGGGGGCCCATGAACGAATTCAAGAAACTCGGCCGGCGCGCATTTCTGGCCGGCACCGCCGGCGCAGCCGCTTTTGCAGTGACCGCCCAAGCGCAACAGGCAGCACCGCCCGCGCCTGCAGCGGCCGCACCGGCCGCCGCACCGGCCGCGACGGGCGTCGCGGTTCCGCCCGGCGCCAAGAAGATCGCCATCGCCAGCCCAACGGTCCCCGCGGATCAGATGTTGGGCGCCGAAGGCGCCAACCCCGCCTGGCAGGCTTTCTTCGCCGAGCTGCGTGCACAGGGATACAACGACGGCCAGAACGTCGTCTTCGAGAAGACGTCCGGCGCGGCGTTCAATATGGTCCGCCGCCTGCAGGGCAACCGCTACAACGCGCTTGGTGTGAACCTTGCGCGCACGAATCCCGACGTCGTGTTCAGCGGCACCACGTTTACCGCGCGCGGCGTCAACGCGACGACGGAGACAATCCCGGTCGTCGTCGTGGCCGGCGACCTCGTCGCCAGCGGCCTCGTGCAGAGCCTGGAGCGTCCGGGCGGCAACATCACCGGCGTCACCGCCGAGAACGGTGCAGCGCTAGAGACGCGCCGTTTTGACCTGCTGCGCGAAACCCTGCCGCAGGCCAATAAGGTCGGCTATCTGGTCCGCAGCCCGATCAATTCGCCAACGCCGTTCGGCAACTCGCTGATCAGCGCGGCGCAGGCCGCGGCCCAGCGCCTCAACATGCAGCTCGTGCCGCTCTACATCGACGACGTGGTGGATGACGTGGCACTCGACGCCGGCGCGCACTATCGCGCGATGTTCGAGGCGAAGGCGCAGGGCGTGCAGGCCATCGTCGTCGCCCACACGATCGATCTCACCGAGTACGCGACCGACTTCGGCACCCTCGCGTTAGCCGCGAAGATTCCAATGGTCACGCCTTGGCGCGACGCCACCATCGGTGGCGGCCTGCTGAGCTTCGGCGCCAACACCGCCGAGATGTATCGCCTGGCCGCACGCCAGGTCGGTCGCATCCTCAAAGGGGAAAAGCCGGAGGCAATTGCGGTTGCGCTCGCCGAGCCCGAGTTGACCGTAAGCGCCCGCAACGCCCGCGCACTCGGCATCACGGTACCGGCGACGGTCACGGCCAAGGCGCAAGAAGTAGTCTGAGAACAAACCAGCAAACAAACCCTCTCCCACGTCGTGGGAGAGGGTTTGCTTTTCTAGCGGCGCAAAAGCGCGGTGAGAGCGATCAGTCTTTGTCGGAGCGGCCGGATAGGCGCGAGACTTCGCGCTCGACGGCCCTGGCAACGATGGGCTGCAGGTTGTGGTCGAGCCAATGCTTCAGCATCGGGCGCAGCAGTTCGCGCACCAATTCTTCCAAGGTGCGCTGCGTTCCGCCGAGGGGCTGCCCCTTCACGGCGGAAACCATGGTCTGCAAACCCGCGAACGCCTGCGTTGCCGCGGCCTCGGTATCGTGTGACACGAGCCCCGCAATTCCCGCCCACGGGTCCGCGGCCTGCGTCGCTGGCTGCATTGGCGGGGGTGGTGGGGGTGGTGGCGGCGCCATGCGCGGCGGCGGCATGGGTGGTTGCGGCGGCGGCGCTGCCATCGGCGGCGGCATGGGCATCGGCGCGGGCGCGGCCATAAATTCTTCGGCGTCCGCCATCATCTGAGCCATCGGCTCAGGGTCCAGCACCGGCTCGGGTTCCGGCATCGGACGGCGGGCCGCGGCCTGCCGGTTCAAACTCACGACCGTGCCGTCATCCTGGACCACCTCAGTCAGTTCCAGGACAGGTTCCTCCCGCATCGCCGGCTTCTCGACGGGCGGCGGCGCAACCGTGCGCGGCTCGGGCGGCGCGGCGGCGGGCGCGGGGCGCTCCGGCTTCACCAACGCAGGCTTGGGCTTGGGCGCCGGTGCAGGCGCAGGTTCGGGAGCGGCAGCGGCCGGCTCACCGTCCTCAGAAATGATGCGGCGAATGGAGGAGAGAATCTCCTCCATGGTCGGTTCGTGTTGCGCTTCTGCTTCTTCGGCCACCGGTCAGCCCTTCAAAGCCCGGCGAGAGCCGCCGGACGCCCCCCATGTACCCGGTATATAGACCGACCGTACGTCTAAAGGGGTCAATTTACCACCACAAGTGTTTGTGGTCCCTGGCCAGGCTGATCACAAAATAGACCGCAAAGGCTGCGGAGAATCAACCGGATTTCCGGACCAAACCAGGCCACCTTCCGCTGGAATGGTTACTAAAAGACAAATCCCTTCTCGCTTGCGAAGCCCGGCAGGGTTGGCGTCGCCGCATCCATGATCTGGCGCGCACCGAATCCGGCTTGGTGGCGGGTGATGATCGTGGCCTTGCCTACCCCCCCGCTCATGATCACAGCGCCGAGGCGGCCGCCGATTGCCAACTGCTCTCGCAGCTTGGCCGGCACTTCTTCGATCGAGCCCGCCAACAGGATGGCCTGATACGGGGCAAGGTCCGGCGCGCCAGCGGCCAGCGACCCGACCCGCGTCGTGAAGTTCGTGAGCCCGTGGCGTGACAGCAACTGGCCGGCGCGCGACGCCAATGCCGCGTCCGATTCCAGCGCCACCACCTCGCGGGCAAGGCGCGCGAGAACGGCCGTGGAGTACCCGGTGGCGCAGCCGACATCGAGGACCCGGTCGCTCTCGCGAATGTCGAGTTCCTGGACGAGGCGGGCAAACACCCGCGGCTCGACCAAGTATCGTCCTGGCGCGACCTGTACGTCTTCGTCGATGTACGCGAGCGTCTGCATGCGCTCGGGGACGAACGCCTCGCGCGGCACCGTGGCCATCGCGTCGATGACACGGGCATCCAGGATGCGGTTCGGCCGCAGCTGGTTATCGATCATCAGGCGGCGCGCAAGTGCGGGATCGAACATGGACGACATCCCAAGCGTTTTTGTACCTCTGGCCTTATAGGCAGGCGCCCCCCGCCCCTGCAACGGATTCCCGTTGTCCCATGCCCAACGGGCGTACAGCCCCGTGCATGCCCCCGCCACCTACCTCTTCGACGCCACAAAGTCGCCATGCGCCACCGGGACGCTCCGGTGCCTCGACCAGGGAGTCTAGGTGCCGGTCAAAAAGAAGCGGTTGCAGTCGCGTCTCGATCTGGTGGTGTCGCTAGCGGCCGGAATGGCCGTTGGCGGACTGGGGTATGCTCAAACACGCCTGAACCGCGCCGACCTCGCCTTGCTGCCGGCTGCTCTGCGCGCCCTCGGTCCTGAGGTCGGTGTCGCCTCTTGGTATGGCGAGCCCTATCACGGACGCAAAACCGCCAACGGCGAGCTGTACGACATGCATCTGCTGACCGCGGCACATCGCACGATGGCTCTGCCGAGCTACGTGCGCGTGACGAACCTGGACAACAGCAAATCGGTCGTAGTGCGCGTGAATGACCGCGGGCCGTTCATCGACGGGCGCGTCCTCGACCTCTCACTCGGCGCAGCGGAGCAGCTCGGCATGGTGCGCCAGGGCCTCGCCACGGTGCGCATCGAAGCGACAGAGCCGCCGCCGTAGGCGTCGCCGTTCCGCCGCGCGTCCTTGACCCCCCGCTGGTCGAGCCATATACAGCCGCAACGGTCGGGTGGCGGAGTGGCTACGCAGAGGTCTGCAAAACCTCGTACACCGGTTCAATTCCGGTCCCGACCTCCAAAGTCCTTGGCAAGTCCCTTTCACAGGTCCATCCGCGCCGGTCGCGAACCTTCGAGCGCCTTGGCGTAGTACGATCTGGTTGCTATAACCCCGGCGCCCAGCGCGGGCCTTGGATCGGCGGTACGCAACGCCGCACTCTTATTCCTCGGTAGCTCAGCGGTAGAGCAGCCGGCTGTTAACCGGCTGGTCGGGGGTTCGAATCCCTCCCGAGGAGCCATTTCTTGTTGCGAGGCGCAAGCGTTCGCAGCGAGCGCGACGGCACCACAAGGCGCAGCCCCGGCCCACGCGGCCGGGGCTTCTCTTTTCCCACTAGCGGCCTTTCTGATGGGCGGCTCTCCCCTTCGTTCTCCCCGTTCGATCGGCGCAGGGAGACCGCCGACTCCATCGGCGCTGCATCCGCTCAAGAATCAGATTCGGCCAGCGCGGCGCGCGACGTACACGTGTGCCAACACCACCGCCGCCAGCGCACCCAGGCAGTTGACGATCAGGCCAGCGCTGATTGAACAACGCTGCGATGAACTCCACGGAGAGAACGGCCTGGAGGGCGCGGGCCAAAAGCATCTGCGGACGGTCGACGCCGGACATCGGCTGGGCATGGACCCCGCCATGGCAGGCCGTTACGCGTCGCGGTGTGAATGCACGAAGGCGCGACGATAACGCTTGCGCTTGGGCTTGGGGGCCGGCCGCTCCACGAACTGGCTACCAAGCTCCTTAGCCCATTGGCGGCCACGCCGGTGACTGGTGCGCAGGTGCGCGATGGAAACCGAGAGGATTGCGCCCACCGCGTTGACGATCTCGTCCACCATCGTGTCGATGAGGCCGCTGTTGTCGGACAGCGTCTTACGCTGCATGTCGAGATCGATCAGGTGGTCGACGCTGAACTCGAAGATCTCCCAAGCCGAGCCCACCGCCATCGCGATCGCGACAGCGAGCACCGATAGCAGCAACGGCGGCATCTTCACGCGTTCGCTGTCGAACAACGCAAACAGCACCAGGAAACCCACCAGGCCAACCACGAGGCCTGAACAGAGGTGGAGCGTCGTGTCCCACCACCAGAACAGCCAGTAGAAGTCCGCCGCTTCGCCAAGGAAGGCGGCGAAGATGAACAGCGTGATCACGAGCTGAAAGCCGGGCGGAGCATGCATCCGCGTGTTGCGGTCGAGGACGGCCGGCAGAAAGCTGGCCGAAAGGGCAAGGAGCGAGATGAACGCAACCCACCAATTGGCGGTGATCAATCCGGCCACCATCTCGCCGGCCAGCACTGCCAGCAGGGTTCGGGCGAAGAACAGCTGCACAAAGGCGCTGCGGGTCATGCGGGGTCGGGAATGCGTACGAAAGGTCATGTCCCGAATTACACTGACCTCTCCGAGACTTCCGCGGCCGGTGCGGCCGGGAGAGAGCGTGGGCGCGACCGCGCCAACCCCTCTCTATCCGCGGATATCTACGAAGTGGTGCGTCGGCCGCAGCGCGGGGCCATAAGCAGGCAGGAATGCCGTGTCGTTGATCGCCGTCGATGGTGGGCGCCCGTTACCACGTCGGGCCGGAAATCCCGGGCGCGCGTTGTGTGGCACCGGTGCTGTTCGCTAAGCTGCGTCGGCGTCACCGAACGAACGAGGCCCGTATGTCCCGCCCCATCCACTTCGAGATTCTGACCCTGGATCCCACGCGCGCGAACGAATTCTACAAGCAGGCGCTTGGCTGGGAGATCAACGCGTGGGAGATGCCGGGCTCGACCTATTGGCTGGTGCGCACCGGCAAGAGCAACCGCGGGATCGACGGCGCCATCATGCAGCCGGGTGACCTGCGCCAGGCGGTGATCAACACCATCGAGGTCGCGTCGTTGGACGAGTCGCGTAGCAGGATCGAAGCCGCCGGCGGACGGATCGTGCAGGGCCCGCACGACATCCCGAACGTCGGCATGCATGCGTACTTTGCCGATCCCGACGGCACGCTGTTCGGCGTGCTGCAGCCGCCGCCCGGCGGCCAGGCAATGCAAACGGAGGAGACGCAGGGCTCCGCAGGACGCCGGCGCCGTAGTGGTCCGGTGCGCAAGCGCACTACCCCCCGCAAGCCGGCTGCGCGTAAGGCGCCTGTCCGCAAAGCCAGCGCCAAGCGCAAAGCCGGTGCCAGCCCCAAAGCCGGCACCAGCCGCAAGACCACTGCCCGTCTCAAGGCCGCCGCAGGCAAGGCAAAGAAGATGAGCAGGCGAAGCAAGGCCGCCCGCACCGCACCGAAGCGCGGTGCCGCCCGCGGGCGCGGCCGGAACTAGGATGCCGGGCTGCCGAACGGCAGCCCGCTCTCCTCACTCGGCGGGGATCACGCCGTACTGGCGCCAGCGCAGGTGGCGCAGGATGTTGGAACGGTCGTCGGTCCACACCGGCCCGTTCGGATCGGGTTTCAGTTCCGCCCATGGCGTCAGCAGCCAGGTGAACCGCAGCAGATCGTTCTCCTCCGGCCGCGCAGCCACCACCCATTCGGATGGCAGGGCGAATGGCGTCATCATCTGCATGTTGAAGTCAACGTGGCGAGCGTGCAGGCCGGCGTCCGCGATCACGTTCGCCACCACCGACCGCAGGTCGATGTAGGTGTTCGTGATGTGGAACATGATCATTCCCTTCGGCGACAGCTTGCGCTTGTAGAGTTCGATGGCCTCTCGGGTCAGCAGGTGCACGGGGATGGCATCGCCGCTGAATGCGTCGACCATGATCACGTCGAACGCACCATCCGGCACTTTCGCTATGTTCAGGCGTCCGTCGCCCAGCACCACGTCCACCGGACCGCGCGGACAGTCCTTCAGGTAGCTGAAGTATCGATCATCCTGCGCCAGACGCGCATCGACCGGGTCAATCTCGAAGAATGTCATGCTCTGGTCGTCGCCGACGAAGCATGACAAAGCACCGACGCCGAGGCCGATGACGGCCAGGCGCTTCGGCACCTCTCCCATCCGAAGCAACGCGAACGCCTGTCCCACCGGACCTTCGCGCGCGTAGTAGGTGATCGGCAGCAACGGTAGCGTGCGGTTTTGCGCACCGTGATTGGTCGTGCCGTTGACCAGCACGTGGTAACGGCCGCCAGGCGCGTCGGTGAAGTTCACCGAATACACCCCGAAAAAGCTGCGCACACGCTCGAGGCGATAGTCGGGCGTACTCCAGGCGAACTTGGGAAGACTGGCGCCGGGGTTGAACTGGTAGCGGATGGTACCGAGCACGTCTGGGGACAAGACCGCGAGTACCGCAACGATGCCGAGCGCAAACCGCAGCGGACGCCGGGAGAGCACCAACAGCAACACGATGGTCGAGACGGTGAAGCCGCCGCCTGCCAGCACCTGATCCCAGGGCACGTAGGACTCGGCCGTGCGCGTCGCCAGGCCGGCAACATCGTTCTCGAACAGCCACGTACTGGCGGCATGCCACAGCTTGCGCCAACGGTCCTCAATCAGGAGGAACCACAGGCCAACCGGCAGGAGAATGTCGAGCGCCCAAGAAACTGCCGGCGGGGCGCCGGCCCGGCGCCAACCGAGGCGGTCGCTCACCCTCGACACCGTGCGCCACGGCCGCAGCAGCACCGCCGCAAGCATGGCGAGCGGGTACTCGTAGACGCTGTTGAATATCAAGGGCGCAACGATCGACGACAGTACCCCGCCGACGACACCGCCGAGCGACATCCACAGGTAGAACTCCGTGAGGCGGCTCGTCACCGGCCGCAGGCGCGCGAGTTCGCCGTGGCACACCATTGCAGTGAAGAAGACGCCGCCCACGTGCAGAAGCAGCAGCACGTACAGGTGTGGGGTCTCGAACAGCACTGCGACCAGCACGAGCCACAGCGCCTGCGCCGCCAGCATCCATTGGTTGCTGAACAGCGGCCGGCGCGCGAACACGAGCACAAACGACAGCAAGTACAAGGCGAGTGGCAGCACCCACAAGAATGGCGCCGCCGCGATGTCGGTGCCGACGTGCAGGGTAGCGCCCAGCAGCATGCTCGACGGCACCAACGCCAGCAGGAGCCATCGCAGGCGCAGCAGCCACGTCACGTTCTGCACCAAGCCACTGGACTCTCTGCCCGGGGATGCTTCCGCGGCGCGGTAGTGTCGGCGCGCCAGCCAGCCGCACGCACCGATGGCGACCACCAGCAGCACATAGCCGGCCGTCCAGCCCAACGACTGCGCGCGCAGTCCCAACGTCATCTCGATCGCCACCGGATAGCCAAGCAGCGCGAGCAGGCTGCCTAGGTTGCTCGCGCCGTAGAGGAAGTATGGGTCGGCCGCGTGCGGGTGATCGACGTGCGCGAACCAACGCTGCAGCAGTGGCGCGGTCGCCGAAACCGCCAGAAACGGCAACCCTACCGACACGGCCAGCACCCCGAGCAACCAGGCGACGGGCGTGCCCTCCTCGGGCGGCACCGCGTCCGGCGACAGCGCAATCGGTAAGAACACGACGGCGGCCAGCAGCAGGACCGCGTGTGCAATCTGCTGCACCCGCAGGCTGAACAGGCGCGCACTCAAGTGAGCGTAGAGGTACCCGCCGAGCAGCGTTGCCTGAAAGAACACCATGGCGGTGTTCCAGACGGCCGGAGAACCGCCCAGCCGCGGCAGCACCATCTTGGTGAACATTGGCTGGACCGCGAACAGCAGGAACGCGCTGAGAAACAACGTTGCTGCATAGACCGGCATCAATAGAGGTGCCGGGCGGGCATCGGGTGCGGCAGGCGTCATGGCGCGGAAGTTATAGCCCGGTCTGGCCAACGAATGGCGCCACACCAACCTTCGGCTCGTTCGACGCCTCGTCATCCCGCGCCGGGCCTGTGGAGTTGTCATTAAGGGTTGCCTAGGTCCTGTCCCTCCGCTACTTCGGCACTCCATCGTATGGCTTGGCCTTGGGCATGGGTGCTTCGATGTCACATGGTCATCGGCGCGGGGCGGACCATTCGAAACAGAGCACCCTTGCACGCGCGTGCGGCGCTAGGTTGGCTCAGCTGCGTGAAGGAGTGGCGGTGAAGGTACGGCATAGGGGCGGTGCAAGCGGATCTCGGGCGGGAGATTCGCGGTGACGCCACAAGAGTTTGCCAATGCGGTGTTGGCGCACCAGCGATACGTCGCGGGCCGTCCAGGCGGCAAGCGCGCCGAGTTGCGATTCATCAACCTCTCCGGCCTTCGATTTCCACGTATCAACCTGTCCGGCGCCATCCTGAGCGGCATCAATCTCAGCCGCTCCACTCTGCACGAAGCGGACCTAGGCTTTTCCGACCTCTTTTGCGCCAACTTGTCCGACTGCGACGCCAAGGGCGCTAGCTTCTTCCGTGCCGACATGCGGGGCGCCCAACTGCACGGCGCAAAGCTGAAGGGCGCCAACCTCAGCGAGGCCGACCTGCGCCCAGGCACTTTGTCGGGGAGCGACAAGCGCGCGTTCGCCGACTTATCCGAGGCGGAGATGGACGAGTCGAAGCTGAACGGCGCGATGATGACGGAGACCTGTCTCGCGGACGCCTCGCTGCGCAACGCGGAAATGAAAAAGGTCCAGGTCGTCCGCGCCAACCTGTCTGGCGCCGACTTGAGCGGCGCCAACCTGGAGGGCGCCAAGATGCAGCAAGCAGATCTGGCGGGCGCCAACCTGTCTCACGCCAACGTCAAGTTCGCCAAATTCCAGGGCTCGAACTTCAAGGGCGCCACTCTGAAGGACGTCGACCTCTCCAGCGCCGATATCCGGGACTCGGTTCACGCCAAGCGTCTCGACTCCTTCCCGCTCGACGTGCAGGCGGTACTGAAGGATCACCTGACCTGGGTCGAGAGCGCAGGCAAGCGCGGGAAGCGCGCCGAACTGTCGGGTGTTCCGCTCCAGGACGCGGATTTCGCCGGCATGGTGCTCAACGTCGCCAACTTCGCCGGCGCCGACCTGCGCGGTGCGAGCTTTGTGCGCGCGATGCTCATGTTCGCCGACTTCTCCGGCGCGAATCTCACTGAAGCGGATTTCAGCCATGCGGACTTGCGCGGCTCGAACATGAAGGATGCCCAGCTCCTGAATGCCAAGCTGCGGCGTGCCCTGCTGAGCAAAGCGCCTCTGCGCAGTGAAAACGGGGCGGCTCGCTCCTGGCCGACAGCGCTGGCGGGCGCCGATCTCTCGGGTGCCGACCTCGCCGACTGCGACCTGCGCGGCGCCAATCTCGAGGCAGCCAACCTACGCGGCGCCAACCTCGCCCGCGCCAACCTGGACGGCGCGGTTCTGACCAAGGCCGACCTGGCCGAGGCGAATCTTACCGATACGGTCATGCCGAGCGCAGCCCCGTCTCGCGTCCACTAGTCCACAAGAAAGACCCGCGATGCCCTTCGATCACCTTGGCTTCAACGTCTCCGACTTTGCCAAGAGCAGGGCGTTCTACGCCGCTGCCCTCGGTGCTCTCGGCCTCAAGCCTGTGATGGAGGGCAAGGATCACGTCGCATTCGGGCCCGACAAGCAGCCCGAATTCTGGATCGGCACCTACGGCCCTGCCCCCTCCCGTATTCACGTTGCCTTCGCCGCAAAGAACCGCGCGCAGGTGGACGCCTTCTATAAGGCGGCCATCGCGGCCGGCGGCACGGATAACGGCAAGCCAAGCCTGCGCCCCGAGTATCACCCCGCCTACTACGGCGCCTTCGTACTGGACCCCGACGGGCACAACATCGAAGCGGTCTGCCACCGCCCGGAGTAGCCAGCCGCCGCCCTGCCCGGCTCCCGCCTGCGGCCCGGCGCCGCAGCGGACGCGTGCCTGCGCCATCCCGTCAGAAAACCGTGAATTCCTGCCCGACTTGGAGCATATTTCCGGGTCCGGTACGCCCGGATCCCATCGGGGCCTAGAACGCAGCGGGTTGGCACTGCCACAGCGCGTCCAAGGTCGAACCAGGGCCAAGCAGTACCAAGGTAGCGCAGGGCGCGTAGTCCGCGGGGGCGGGCCGTTCTGTGCGCGGGTTTGTGCGCGTTGCAGTGCGCCCGCAGGGACAGGTACGAGTGCACACAGACATGATTGACGGTTTTCCGCCCGCCCAAGGCCTATACGACCCGCGCAACGAGCACGACGCGTGCGGCGTCGGTTTCGTGGTGGACATCCACGGTCGCAAATCGCACGCCATTGTGCGGCAGGGCCTCGAAATTCTGGTGAACCTCACCCACCGCGGTGCGGTGGGTGCAGACCCGACCATGGGCGACGGCGCCGGCATCATGATCCAGATGCCGCACAAGTTCCTGACCGCGGTCGCCGCCGACATGCGCATCGCGCTGCCGAAGGAAGGGGAATACGGCGTCGCCGTGTGCTTCCTCCCGCAGGACACCGATGCGCGTGCCAAGTGCGAGCAAGTACTCGAGAAGTTCGTGAAGGCGGAGGGCCAGGTCGTCCTCGGCTGGCGCGAGAATCCGGCGTCGAGCGCGATGCTCAGCGACACCGTGCGCGCGACCGAGCCCGCCATGCGCCATTTGCTCGTCGCCCGCGGCAAGAACTGCCCCGACCAGGACAGCTTCGAGCGGAAGCTGTTCGTCATCCGCAAGCAAGCGGAGAACGCGATCGCACAGATGGCGCCCGAACTCGGCGCATTCTACGTCGCGTCCTTCTCCTCGCGCGTCATGGTCTACAAGGGCATGCTGCTCGCCAAGGACGTCGGTCCGTATTACCGCGACCTGTCCGACGAGCGTCTGGAGTCGTGCATGGCGCTGGTGCACCAGCGCTTCTCAACCAACACGTTCCCACGTTGGCGGCTTGCCCATCCCTACCGGATGATCTGCCACAACGGCGAGATCAACACTCTGCGCGGCAACCTGAATTGGATGGCCGCGCGCCGCGGCGCAATGCAGTCCGGCGTGTTCGGTGACGACCTGCAAAAACTCTGGCCCCTGATCGCCGAAGGCCAGTCCGATTCAGCCTCGTTCGACAACGCGCTCGAGTTGCTGGTCCAAAGCGGCTACTCGCTCGCCCATGCCATGATGATGCTCATCCCCGAGGCGTGGGAGGGCAACGCGCTCATGGATGCGCAGCGCCGCGCTTTTTACGAGTACCACGCGGCGCTGATGGAACCGTGGGACGGTCCCGCCGCGATGTGCTTCACCGACGGCCGCCAGATCGGTGCGACTCTCGATCGCAACGGTCTGCGCCCCGCCCGCTACATCATCACCGAGGACGGCCTGGTCGTGCTGTGCTCCGAGATGGGTGTGCTGCCGATCCCAGAAGACAAGATTGTGCGCAAGTGGCGCCTGCAGCCGGGCAAGATGCTGCTGATTGACCCGGCACAAGGTCGCATCATCGACGACGCCGAGATCAAGGCGGAGCTCGCCAAGAAACATCCGTACCAGTCGATTCTCGACCGTACGCAGATTCACCTCGAGAAGCTGCCGGCCGTGCCGCACACCGACGAAAAGCCGCGCGCGTCGTTGTTGGATCGCCAGCAGGCGTTCGGCTACACCCAGGAAGACCTGAAGTTCCTGATTGCACCGATGGCGGCCGAGGGCCAGGAGGCCGTCGGCAGCATGGGCAACGACGCGCCGATCGCGGTGATGTCGGATCGCCCGCGCGTTCTGTACAACTATTTCAAGCAGAACTTCGCCCAGGTCACCAACCCGCCCATCGACCCGATCCGCGAGTCGATGGTGATGTCGCTGGTGTCGCTCGTCGGTCCGCGTCCGAACCTGCTTGGCTTGCAGGTCAAGGACAGCCACATGCGGCTCGAGGTGAAGGACCCGATCCTCACCAACGAAGAGCTCGAGAAGATTCGCGCCATTGCGTCGATCGGCAAAGGCAACTTCCGCTCCGCGACGCTCGACATCACCTACCCGGTGAAGAACGGTGCCGCCGGCATGAAGGCGGCGATCGATGACCTGCGCGTCAAGGCCGAGGGTGCGATTGCCGAAGGCGACAACATCATCATCCTGTCGGACCGCGCGCTCGATAAGGACCGCGTGGCGATCCCCGCGCTGCTGGCGACGGGTGCGGTGCATCACCACCTGATCCGCAAAGGCCTGCGCACGCAGGCCGGCCTCGTCGTCGAGACCGGCGAAGCGCGCGAGGTGCACCACTTCTGCGTGCTCGCGGGTTACGGCGCCGAGGCGATCAATCCCTACCTCGCCTTCGAGACGATGGCCGACATGGTGGCGCAGGGTCTGCTGCCGCCCGCCATCGACAAGAAGAAGGCCTTCTACAATTACGTGAAGGCGTCCGGCAAAGGCATCCTCAAGGTGATGTCCAAGATGGGCATCTCCACCTACGCCTCGTACTGCGGCGGTCAGATATTCGACGCGGTCGGCCTGCGCTCGTCGTTCGTGGCCGACTACTTCTACGGAACCGGTACCGCCATCGAAGGCATCGGCCTTGAAGAGATCGCCGACGAGACCGTGCGCCGTCATCAGGAGGCATTCGGATTCTCGCCGATCCTAGACAACGCGCTCGATGCGGGCGGGGACTACCAGTACCGCCAGCGCGGCGAGGCGCACTATTGGTCTCCCCAGTCGGTGGCTGCGCTGCAGCACGCGGTGCGCGGCAACGTGCCGGAGAAGTACCGGGCGTACGCCGCGCTGATCAATGACCAGAGCGTGCGCATGATGACGCCACGCGGCCTGTTCGAAATCAAGATCGCCGCCACGCCGATCGCGCTCGACCAGGTCGAGCCGGCGGTCAACATCGTCAAGCGCTTCGCTACCGGCGCCATGTCCTACGGCTCCATCTCGCGCGAGATGCACACGACGCTGGCCATCGCCATGAACCGCATCGGCGGCAAGTCGAACACCGGCGAAGGTGGCGAGGAGTCGGATCGCTACAAGCCGCTGCCGAACGGCGACTCGATGCGCTCGGCGATCAAGCAAGTCGCCTCCGGCCGCTTCGGCGTGACGGCGGAGTATCTAGTCAATTCCGACATGATGCAGATCAAGATCGCCCAGGGCGCAAAGCCCGGCGAGGGCGGCCAGCTACCCGGCCACAAGGTCGACAAGACCATCGCATCGGTGCGTCACTCGACGCCCGGCGTCGGCCTGATCTCGCCGCCGCCGCACCACGACATCTATTCGATCGAGGACCTGGCACAGCTCATCTTCGACCTGAAGAACGTCAACCCGAAGGCCATGGTCAGCGTGAAGCTCGTGTCCGAGCTCGGCGTAGGGACGGTTGCCGCGGGCGTCGCAAAGGCGCGCGCCGACCACGTCACGATTGCCGGCGATGTCGGTGGCACCGGCGCCTCCCCGCTCACCTCGGTCAAGCATGCTGGCAGCCCATGGGAAATCGGTCTCGCCGAGACGCACCAGACCCTGGTGTTGAACCGCCTGCGCAGCCGCATCGCGGTGCAGGTCGATGGCGGCGTGCGTACTGGCCGCGACGTCGTGATCGGCGCGCTTCTGGGCGCCGACGAGTTCGGCTTCTCGACGGCGCCGCTCATCGCCGCCGGATGCATCATGATGCGCAAGTGCCACCTCAACACCTGCCCGGTGGGCGTCGCAACGCAAGACCCCGTTCTGCGCAAGCGCTTCACCGGCACGCCCGAGCACATCATCAACTACTTCTTCTTCGTGGCCGAAGAAGTGCGCGAACTCATGGCGCAGATGGGCTTCCGCACGTTCGGCGATATGGTCGGCCGCATGGATCTGCTCGACACGCGCAAGGGCGTCACGCACTTCAAGGCGAAGGGCATCGATCTTTCGCGCCTGCTGGCCATGCCGAAGGTCGAAAAGGGCGTATCCGTCAGCCACACCGACAAGCAGGTGCATCAGGTTGATCGCGTCCTCGACCGCACCCTGATCGCTCAGGCCAAAGCGGCGCTGGATCGCGGCGCGCCCGTGCGAATCGAAACGCGCATCCGCAACACAGACCGCACTGCGGGCGCCATGCTGTCGGGCGAGGTCGCAACACGGTACGGTCACACCGGCCTGCCCGACGACACCATCCACGTGAAGATGGTCGGCACCGCCGGCCAGAGCTTCGGTGCGTGGGTCGCGCGCGGCGTGACGCTCGAGCTCGAAGGCGAGACCAACGACTACGCCGGCAAGGGCCTCTCGGGTGGCCGCTTGATCGTCTACCCGTCGCCCAAGGCAAAGATCGTGCCTGAGGAAAGCATGATCGTCGGCAACGTGTGCCTCTACGGCGCCATCGCCGGCGAGGCATACTTCCGCGGCGTCGCCGCAGAACGCTTTGCCGTGCGCAATTCCGGCGCGTGGGCCGTTGTCGAAGGCGTCGGCGACCACGGTTGCGAGTACATGACCGGCGGCGTCGTGGTGGTGCTGGGCCCGGTCGGCCGCAACTTCGCGGCGGGCATGAGCGGCGGCATCGCCTACGTGCTCGACGAGGACGGCAAGTTCGACCTCAAGATCAACCGCGAGATGGTCGAGACCAGCGCGATCGAGGACCGCCGCAACGCCCGCGACATCGAGGCCGTGGCCCGCTCCACCGATGGCTTGGCCACGGTGATGCGCGACATGCTCGACGACGACGCGGCGCGCCTGCAGACCCTGCTTCGCAACCATGCGCGCTACACCAACAGCGCACGGGCCCGCGAGCTACTCTCCAGTTGGGGCGAGAGCCTGCCCCGCTTCGTCAAAGTATTGCCGGTGGACTACCGCCGCGCGCTGCAGCAGATGCGCGACGCTGCCCCCCGCGAACCCGTACGCGCGACTGCGAGTTGATCCATGGGCAAGGTAACCGGCTTCCTCGAAATCCCCCGCCGGGATCGAGACTACGAACCCGTCTCCGAACGGGTGAAGCACTTCCACGAGTTCGTTCACCAGCCGAGCGACGCGGACCTCGCCCTGCAGGGTGCGCGCTGCATGGATTGCGGCATCCCGTTCTGCCACGGCCCGACGGGATGCCCGGTCCACAACATCATTCCGGACTGGAATGACCTCGTGTACCGCGGCCGTTGGCGGGAGGCGCTGGACAACCTGCACTCCACCAACAATTTCCCGGAGTTCACCGGCCGCATCTGCCCTGCGCCATGCGAGGCGGCATGCACGCTGAACATTGACGACAACCCGGTTGCCATCAAGTCGATCGAATGCGCGATCATCGATCACGGCTGGAAAGAGGGCTGGGTCGTACCCCAGGTCCCGGGCAAGCGCACCGGCAAGAATGTCGCGGTCATTGGATCAGGCCCCGCAGGTCTCGCCTGCGCGCAGCAGCTGGCACGCGTCGGCCACGCAGTTACGCTGTTCGAGAAGAACCAAAAGGCAGGCGGCTTGCTCCGCTACGGCATCCCGGACTTCAAGATGGAGAAACTCTCCATCGACCGCCGCGTGGCGCAGATGGAAGCCGAAGGCGTCACGTTCCGCACCGGCGTACACGTCGGCAAGGACGTTCCGGCCGCACAGCTCCTGAAGGAGTTCGATGCCGTCGTACTCTCCGGCGGCGCCGAGCAGGCACGCGACTTGAGCGCGCCCGGCCGCGAGCTCGACGGCATCCATCTGGCGATGGAATTCCTGCCCCAGCAGAACCGCCGCGTCGGCGGTGAGGCGCTTGGCACCAATCGCGAGATCCTCGCAGGCGGCAAGCACGTCGTCGTCATCGGCGGCGGCGACACGGGCTCGGACTGCATCGGCACGTCCTACCGCCAAGGCGCTCTGTCGGTGACGCAGCTCGAAATCATGCCGCGCCCGCCGAACAAGGAAAACAAGGCCATGACTTGGCCCGAGTGGCCGCTCAAGCTCCGCGTGTCCTCCTCGCAGGAAGAGGGCGCCGAGCGCGACTTCTCCGTCGCCACCGAGAAGTTCACCGGCCAGGACGGCAAGGTCACCACGCTCCATGCGGTGCGACTCGACGCCAAGATGCAGAAGATCCCGGGCAGCGAATTCACTCTCAAGGCCGACCTCGTTCTCCTCGCCATGGGGTTCGTCAGCCCCGTGCACGAGGGTCTGCTGAACGACCTGGGCGTCGCCAAAGACAAGCGAGGCAACGTTGAGGCCGACACCAACCGGTACCGCTCGTCGGTCGACAAGGTGTTCGCCGCCGGCGACATGCGCCGCGGCCAGTCCCTGGTGGTCTGGGCGATCCGCGAGGGCCGTCAGTGCGCCCGCTCGGTGGACGAGTTCCTGATGGGCTCCAGCACCCTGCCACGCTGAACGGTACGTAAAGGCACGGATGCCCCGCCTCTCCCTACCCTCCTAGAATCCGCCGGTCGTTCCACGGCCGGCGGATCTTCCACGTATGCAACCCGCTCCTCACTCCTGCGTCGGATGCCTGGTTCGGCACCAGACCATCTGTGCCCCCCTTACAGACGCACAGCTGCGCGAAGTGGAGGCCACGCGCCTGCACGACCAACTCGTGCCGCGCGGGGGTCACCTGCTGCGGTCCGGCGAACGCGGGGGCGCATTCTTCACCGTCAAGTCGGGGTGGGTGATGCTGTACAGCCTGCTCCCCGATGGGGGGCGGCAGATCCATGAATTCGTCCTGCCGGGTGCATTCCTCGGATTCCAGCCCGAGAGCGGCGCCGTGCTCGCCTACTCGGCCGAGGCACTGACCGACGTCACCGTCTGCGTTCTGCCCCGCGAAGGCACCGTGCGTCTTTTGCGGGAAGTGCCGGAGCTGGCGATGTCGTTCGCCTGCACGGCTTGGCACGCCCAAGCCCACGCGTTCCAGCAGCAGGCGAGCCTAGGCCGGCGCAACGCCCGCGAGCGTATTGCGCACCTGCTGCACGACCTGCAGCAGCGTGCCCGGCAAAGCGGAATGGCTGAACCCGTTTCTCTGCCGCTGACCCAGGAGCACATCGGCGATGCGCTCGGCCTGACCCCGGTGCATGTCAGCCGTACGTTGAAGGCGCTGCGCGACGACGGCATCGTCTCGACCAGCGGCCATTTGCTGGAGGTTTTGGACTCGGCGCGGCTCGCGCAAGAGGCACTCGTTGCCTGAAAACACTTGCGCCGCGATCGGGGGATCGCGGCGCAAGTCTTGGAAGGCCCAGTAAGTAGTTATGCCCGGGCGGCGTGGGCTCCGACGGGGGCGCCCATCACACCCTGGGTGCCTGCCTTCGGAACCGTGCGGTTCGTCGCCCAGTTCACGACCACGGCGAAAGCCACCCAGCCGGTGATTGCCATACCCAGGTAGGCCCATTGGAAGAAGGTCGGCGCCATGTCGGTTCTCCTTGCAGCGGCAACATCAGATGATTGCCACTATGAACCGGGGCGGGCGTAGACGACTTAACCTGGATTAAGCGCCCCTGCGGCGCGTTGACTAGACCGGGATGGGCTTCGGCGTGGGCCGCGGCGTCACCTGGGGCGGCGGCACCTCCTCGACCCGAACGCGGGCCGTTCCCTTGGCGGCGAACCCGAGCATCTCGGCCCCGCGCCGGGTCACGTCGACTATGCGGTTGCGCGCAAACGGCCCACGGTCGTTCACGCGCAGGATCGCCTTGCGCCCGTTCTCGAGGTTGGTCACCCGCACGTACGACGACATGGGCAGGGTGGGATGCGCAACAGTGAGCGCATTCATGTCGAAGCGCTCTCCGCTTGCCGTCGGCTGGCCGTGATGCGCGCGGCCATACCACGATGCGTATCCGGTCTGCGCATATGCGGCGGCCTCGGCACCGCGCATCGGCACAAACGGTGCCGCGAGGAGCAACAGCAGGCAGCGGCGGCGGGACGGGTCGAACTCCACCTAGGAAGCTTACCCGCCCCGCCGCCGCCCGCGCTACTGCGGAGCTTTGGTTAAGACGCCTAGAACTTCACCCCCGCGTCGACCCGCCAGCTGCGGCCCGGCAACGGATAGGCATTGTAGATTTGCATATTCGACGTGCTCTGCACCGCGTAGGTGAAGTAGTCGCGATCGAGGAGGTTGTTGACCTGGGCCGCGAAGGTCCACGCCCCCTGCTGTGTGGCAAGGCGGGCATCGAACAGCGCGTGGGCCGGGATTTTCGGTCCTTCGTTGTCCTCGTCGTTCTCCATGCGCCGCGGGCCCACGGCAGTCATGGTTCCGGTGAAGAACCAGTCCCGCGTGAATTCCCAGCGCACATTGGCGCTCCCGGTCCACGGAGAAACCAGCGGCACGGCCTTGCCTGCGAATTGACCTTGGCGGAATTTCGCCTGCAGCCAAGTGGCGGCAAGGCCGAGGTTCCAGCGGTCGGCCAGCGGAATGTCGGCCCCCGCTTCGAGGCCCGCGCGCTGGGTCGGATCGATGTTCTCGTTCAGGAACGTCGTCGAGTTAAAAACGATCTCGTTTTTGAGCTGCATCACGAACGCGCTGCCGCGCACGGTCGCGTTTCCTATCCGCCGGCGTGCCCCAAGCTCTGCGTCCCACGAAACCTGCGTGCTCAGGTCGAATGAGTCGTAGGTGGCACTCGACAGAACACGCTCATCCACCGTCGGCATGCGGAACGCACGCCCCAGACGTCCGAACACGCTCGTTTGCGGATTCAACGTGCGCTCCAGGCCCAGGTGGCCTGCCCACTGCGCTTGGTTGATGCGCTGGGAACCGCGATGGCCGTCGAACGGATCGCCGCCGAACGACGTGACGTAGTCGGGGTCGATGATGTCACCGCCGGTGAAGCGAACATATTGCAGTCGCAGACCCGCCGATCCCTCGGTCGCGCGCGCAATCGGCATCGAGCCCTGGCCATAGACGCCCAGGCTGTGCTGCTTCAGGTCGTACCGATGCACGGGCACCTCGCCGGTCCCCTGTCGCGAGACTTGGTTGTAGTCGGAGTAGTAGTAGTCGAGGCCCGTGATACCGCGCAGCGCGCTGCCCTCCGGCTCCCACCGCACGCGCGGTGTGAACGAATAAGTCGCGAGGCGTGTGTTGGTGACCTGGTCGAACGCCGGGCCGGACGCGCTGATGACGATCGAGTCCTGCTGCTTCACGCGCAGCCCCCCATCGACGGCAAGCTCACCGCCACCCGGCAGCAGCTTCGAGAGGCCGAGGACCGCGCGGTTGCCCAGCTGGTCGGCAAAGTCCGTGGGCGTGGTGGCGCCGCGAGGAGCGATATTGACGATGTTCTCGCCACCGGAGAGGTCGAACCGGCGTGCGCCGGGCAACCCAAGATGCTGCGTGTCGGTGGCAAACGTTCCGTACCACTCGCCGCGGTCGGTGAAACGGCGCAGTTCGATACCCGCGCCCGCCTGCTCGAGCTCGTTGTTCTCGCGCCAGCCCTTTTGGGACATGGCGTTGGCATCGAAAGAGATGGCCGTGTCGCGCGACGAGCGCGACGTGGCGACGCTACCTTCCTTCAACAAGAACGAACCCGTAGCCCCACGCAGCGTGGTCCCGTTGTTGCCCGCTGCCGGCCGCGCGATGATGTTGACGGCGCCACCGACGGCACCATCGCCATACAACACCGCGGCCGAATTGCCGCGCAGCACCTCGATGCGGCGAATGGAGTCCTTCGGCACGTTGATGAACTCGACGCCGGCGTTGTCGAAGTCGTTCAGGCGGCGGCCATTGACCAGAACCAGCGTGTTTTCTGCGGCCGTGGCGCCGAAACCGCGGATGTCGACGAACGTCCGCGCGCCAGGCCCGCCGAACAGATCGCGGAACTGGACGCCGGGCTCCTGTGCCAGCAGGGCCGGTACCGACTGCGCCGGCGTGGTAGCGATCTTCGATGCATCGATCACGGTCGCCGCAACGCCCGGGATGCCCTCCTCGAGATTGGGCCGCGTCACCGTGACCGCCAGCGGCGAGCGTCCTTCGGCACCCTGGGCAAGGGCCGTGCTGGCAAGCAACGCGCCCGCAAGCGCCGGCACAAGCAAGTACAAGCAAACGCGCGTTGTAAGATGGGCGTTGGCCGGACGCGGCCAACCGCCTTCAGAATACGTAGTCATGGAGTGCACCCACCGTGCTTGCGGTTGGGTGCCGGGCGAACGCGGTTGGGATGGAGTCCCGCGTGCGACCCGCCAGGACACCCCGCCCGCGGACAATCACAAGTCGGGGCAGGTCTCCTGGCTCGCGGGTCGTCGCAACTGTCTCGCCTTCCCGACGGCTAGGCCGTCAGTGGCACGTTGGACAGTTGCTCGCCGCTTACAGTTGCGGGGGCAGCTCCGGCATAGCCTCCCGAAGGAAGCGCACCGAATTCCCTTTTCACCCGGACGCCTTGCGGCTCCGGGAACCTCGACCGGCGCAGTAAGCAGCAGCGCACCGGACGAGTCAAACCAAGTTCTTTTTGATGAAGCGACGGCGTGAGTTGCTGCGGTGGCGAGCTGCCGCCGGCATTTCACCGCATCGGGTTTTCGGGACCGCGGCCGCGGTAGGCATCGATGAAGGCCGCCGCGCCAGCGGGGTCGAAAGCATCTTGCCGCAGCATCTTGCCCCACGCCGTCAGGATCACGCCGCTGCCCAGCCCGGGACGCGGGACGACGACAATGCCATCCCACATGCCGCGCCAGGTGTTCGACCACAGCGTGAGCAAGCGCACCGCTTCGGCTGTCGGACGTTCGATGTAAATGACGATGTGACCGTGTTCGAGCGAGTGCACCAGCATCTCGTTCGGCGGCACCTCACCGTAGCGGCCCGGATCGACCCAGCGCTCCCAGTGATTGCCCGACGTTGGCGGATCGGTGCGGTAGGTGACGCGCGTGCCGGTCGGCACGTGCACCTGACCGTCGTTGGGGAAGCTCTCGACGCGCGCCAGCGCCGGCCGGCCTTCGCCGGCGAGACGATTGAATTCCGTGAGCGTCGGATTGGTGGCCTGCCCGCTGGCACCACCGATGCTCAGCAGCACGGCGGCTGCAACGGTGGCCGCCAGTGCGCTCATCCAACGGATCGAAAGGCCTTGCATCGTTCTCCCCACCAAGTCCTGCGCCAGATTACGGATAGGCGCACGTCTGCGCAGTAACGTTTACGAAAGCCCGGTCGCCCGGAACCGCGCTGAAGCGCACGATCTGATTCCCGCTGACGACGGAGTGGAACAACGGCAGGCGGCCGGTGATGTCCTGCGCCGGGCCGCCGCCGATGCGATTGAAGCTCAGGGTGATCGGCTGATTGGGGTCGTACCACGACTGCGCCCGCCCATTCGCATCCACGTCGGACACGCCGGTGCCGGTGACCGTAACCGTGTTGTTGGCAAAGCCCGCGACGTCGTTGCCGGGTGTCGTCGTCAACGGCGTGCGGACGAGGAATCTGCGCGTCACCGGTTCGCCCGTGCAGCGCCACTGCACCGTGACGGCCCCTACAACCTCGGCAATGCGATCGGCGGGTATGCCTTCGGCCCGGCGGGCGCGTACCAGATCGATGATCCGGGCCGTCTCCGCATCCGGGACATCCCGGGCGTAGCGCGCTTCCGCCTCGGCCTTTTCGATTTGGGCGCGTTCGAGAGCGGCGTTGAGGGCCACGTTGCGCTCTTCGATCGTGTCCATGGTCTCGGTCAAGGTGGCGACCTCGGTCCGCAACCGCGCCTCTTCCTGGCGGGCCAGCGACGAGCCGGTCCGGTAGGACCAAGCGCCAATGGCGATGATGAAGGCGAGGCCGAGAATCCAGCCGACCACCCGGGCGGCGGACGGTCCGCGCTTCTTCCGGCCGCCGTGCAGGCCGTGTCCGAGCGTCATTCCGGTGGGGATCTCCCTTTGGGGGCGCACCCTAGCGCAATGCCTGCCGTAGGCAAGTCTTAGGGCGGCAGCCTTCTACCCCCGAAGTTGGGCCGAACTGCGACGTTGCCAAGATAATCGCCTCCGCCCCCGCCTAACGGTGGCAGCCGTCCGCCTTGACGGCTCCGCTCCGCCCCCGTAAAGCCGGGCACCGCTTTTCGGAGGCTCCCTGGTGCAGCGCACGCGCAAAGACGTCGAGGTGCGGAAGGTCGAGCCGTTGCACCGCGGCAGGTTCCGCATGGACCGGTACCACATGACGTACCGGACCTATGCCGGCAACTGGTCGCCCGAGGTGACCCGCGAAGTGCTAGACCGCGGTCACTCGGTGGGGGTCCTACCCTACGACCCGGTGACCGATCAGGTCGTACTCATCGAGCAGTTCCGCCCGGGCGCCTTCGTCGCCGAGGATGAGTACCCTTGGTTGTGGGAAATCGTCGCCGGCATCATCGAGGACGGCGAAACGCCCGAAGACGTCGCGCGCCGGGAGTGCGAGGAAGAAGCCGGCTTGCTGCCGACCGAGTTGCTGCAGATCGGCCAGTTCTACACGTCGGCCGGCGGAACGTCGGAATACCATCGTCTCTACGTCGGCAAAGTGAACGCGGCGGCGGCGGGTGGTCTGCACGGCCTGATCGAGGAGGTCGAGGACATCCGCGTGTTCGCTGTTCCGGCCGACGAGGCGTTTGCCGCCGTCGGAGATGGCCGCATCCGCACCGCCCCCGCCTTCGCCGGTTTGCTCTGGCTCCAAAAAGAGCGCGACAATCTGCGCAAGAAATGGCGCTGACCGCCGGCGGCGATCGCCCGGATGGCGGCTTCCTTGAATGCGCCGACACCGGTCGGTACAGTCTGCCACCTTTCACGCTCGAGTGATCACCGATGGATGTCCGCCGGAGTTTCAGCGAACTCATCGGCAACACGCCTCTCGTGCAACTGAGACGCCTGTCGGAAGAGACGGGCTGCACGATTCTAGGCAAGGCAGAGTTCCTGAACCCCGGAGGGTCCGTGAAGGATCGTCCGGCGCTATCGATCGTGCGCGATGCAGAAGCGCGCGGCGCCTTGCGTCCCGGCGGCGTGGTCGTCGAGGGCACGGCCGGTAACACCGGCATCGGGCTTTCCCATGTCGCACGCTCGCTCGGCTATCGCGCCGTCATCGTCATGCCGGATACGCAGAGCAAAGAGAAGAAGGACCTGATCCGCCTCGCCGGTGGCGAACTGCGCGAGGTGCCCGCCGTCGCGTACTCCGACCCCAATCACTACGTGCGCGTCTCCGGCCGCCTCGCCGACGAGTTGAACAAATCCCAGCCCAATGGCGCCGTGTGGGCAAACCAGTTCGACAACACCGCCAACCGCCGAGCCCACTACGAGACCACCGGACCGGAAATCTGGCAGCAGACCGCCGGCAAGATCGACGCCTTCATCTGCTCCGCCGGCACCGGCGGCACGCTGGCCGGCATCGGCATGTTCCTGAAGGAGCAAAGCGACGACGTGGTGGTGGCGATCGCCGACCCCATGGGTGCATCGCTCTACAACTACTACCGCTACGGCACGCTGAAGGCAGAAGGCTCGTCCATCACCGAGGGCATCGGGCAAAGCCGCATCACCGGCAACCTCGAAGGCGTGGTGGTCGACTGCGCCTACCAGATCACCGACGAAGAGGCCCTGGGCGTGCTGTACGATCTCGTACTCGGCGAGGGTCTGTGCCTTGGCGGATCGTCCGGAGTGAACTTGGCCGGCGCTCGCAAACTCGCCCTGGAGTTGGGGCCCGGCCATACGATCGTGACCATTCTCGCCGACCTCGGCGTTCGCTACCAAAGCAAGCTGTTCAACCCCGCGTTCTTGCGCGAAAAAGGATTGCCCCTTCCGCCATGGCTACCCAGCAACGCATGAGCACGCGCGAACCAGACCTCTTCAATGTACCCGGCCTCACCGGTTGGCGGCTGCTCATCGGCCTCTACGTCGTGGGCTACTTCGTGTACCTCGGGCTTCACATGTACTGGGGCATGCGCGACGGCGTCGAGCCGTACTTGGGCTTCGTCGCCTGGCACGCGTTGCTGTACGGACCGCTGTGGCCGATGATCCTGATCGCACGGCTCACGTCCCTGATCATCGCCACGGTCTAGTGGCGACGCAGGTCCCCGACCTCGTCTCCGGCGCCTGGCTCGCGGAACACCTCGGGCAGGTCGCCGTCCTCGACGCGACATGGTTCCTGCCCATCGAGAAGCGCGACGCACGCGCTGAATTCACTGCCGCGCACATTCCGGGCGCGCAGTGGTTCGACATCGACGGCGTTGCCGACCAAGCCACGACCCTGCCGCACATGCTGCCCGACACCACTGCATTCGCACGCGCCGTCGGCGCGCTCGGCATCGGCAACGACACGCACGTGATCGCCTACGACCGCAACGCAATGGCGCCTGCCGCACGCGTGTGGTGGACCTTCCGCACGTTCGGCCACGATCAGGTCAGCGTGTTGGATGGCGGATTGCCAAAGTGGCAGGCTGATGGCCGCGCGGTGAGCCGCGATTCCGCTCCCCTAGTGCCACGCACCTTCAGTGCTTCGTTGCGGCCGCACCTCGTCGCAGATCTCGCCGCAGTGCGCCGCGCGTCGCAGCGCGGTGGCGGCCTCGTGGTGGATGCACGCACCACCGGCCGCTTCCACGGCACCGAGCCGGAGCCCCGCCCCGGATTGCGCGGCGGTCACATTCCGGGCAGCAAGAACCTGCCCTTCCGCACGCTCTTGGCCGAGGATGGCACATTGCTGCAATCGGCCGCGCTGCAGCAGCGCTACGCGGATGCCGGCGTCGATTCGCGCCAGCCGGTCATCGCCCTGTGCGGATCCGGCATCACCGCCGCGCTGCTCGCCCTCGGGTTGCACCGGATCGGGAAGACCGATGCGGCCGTATACGACGGCTCGTGGGCCGAATGGGGCGCGCGCGCCGACACCGAGGTGGTGCAATGACCGGTGGCCCGCGCCGCGGCGACCGCACCCGCCTGACCCATACGGGCCGCGGTGGGACGCGCCACCACGGCGTGGTCAATCCGCCCATCTACCAGGCCTCCACCGTCACGTTCCCCGACGTCGCAACGCTCAAGGAAGCGATGCGGACGCCGGACCGTTTTGTGACCTACGGGCGGCGTGGCACGCCGACGACATTTGCGCTGCAGGATGCCATCGCCGCGCTCGAGGGCGCAGGCTCGACCTTGCTCGTCCCGTCCGGCCTCGCGGCCATCACTGTTGCGCTGCTGGCGAGCGTAGGCCCCGGCGATCATCTGCTCGTCGTGGACTCGGCATACGCACCGGCGCGGACGTTCTGCGATACGACGCTCAAGCAACTCGGCGTCGAGGTCACCTACTACGATCCGCATATCGGCGCCGGCATCGACGGCCTGTTCCGCCGCAACACCCGCGCGGTGTTCCTGGAGTCGCCAGGCTCGATCACCTTCGAGGTACAGGACGTCCCGGCGATCGCTGCGGTGGCCCGTGCACGCGGCGCGGTCAGCCTCATCGACAACACCTGGGCGACACCGCTCTTCTTCAAGCCCCTGCTGCTCGGCGTGGACGTCTCGATCCAGGCGGTGACCAAATATATCGGCGGCCACGCCGACTTGATGATGGGCGCAATCACTGCGAGCGAGCCGATGCTCAGCAAGCTGCGCCACTGGGTGTACAGCATGGGCCTCTGCGCCGGCCCCCAGGACATGTACCTGGCCCTGCGCGGTATCCGCACCCTGTCGGCGCGCCTGGCTCAGCATCAACAAACGGCGATGCAGCTTGCCACCTGGCTGTCCCAGCGTCCCGAGGTGGAGCGTGTGCTCTACCCGCCGCTTCCCAGCGACCCTGGCCACCGGCTGTGGAAGTCTGACTTCACCGGCGGCAGCGGCTTGTTCGGCGTGTTGCTGAAGCCGTTTGCCGACAACGCCGTTGCTGCGTTCATCGACGGCCTGGAGCTGTTCGGCATCGGCTACTCGTGGGGCGGCTTTGAAAGCCTGATCGTGCCGCAGGACCCGCGCCAAATCCGCACTGCCGTGCCCTGGCAGGCCAGCGGTCCGCTTGTCCGCATCCACGCCGGGCTCGAAGACCCGGACGATCTGCGTGCCGACCTCGAAGCGGGTCTTGCACGCCTCAAAAAGTCTTAAGCGGACGCCCCGCCGCAAGGCTGAACGCGAACAGCAGCGTCGCCGCCAGCACGATCGCCGGACTGGCCGGCAAGTCCCACCAGAGCGACGACCACAGTCCGACGACAACCGACACGACGCCGGCGCCGGCGGCCGTGACCGCCATGGTCTCGGGCGTCGTGCTCAGACGCCGCGCTGCGGCTGCCGGAATGACCAGCAGCGCGATGATGAGCAGCGCGCCGACGATCTTGAGCGCCACCGCCGTCACCACCGACACCAGCAGCATGAACGTGATGCGCAGGGCAGCGACGGGCAGGCCCTCCACCGCCGCCAACTCCTCGTGCACGGTCATCGTCAGCAGCGGGCGCCAGATTGCGATCAGCACCGCCAGCACCGCCGCGCCGCCGCCCCAGATCCACAATAGGTCGCCCGCCGACACAGCCAAGATGTCACCGAACAGGAACCCGAGGAGTTCGCCTGTGATGCTGCTGAGCAGCGTGAGTGCGATCAGCCCGAGCGCCAGTGCGGCGTGCGCGACGATGTTGAGGACGGCGTCCTCGCTCACGCGGCCGTCCCGCGACAACGCGAGAAACGCGAGCGCGACTGCGACGCAGACGATCAACGCGCCGGGAGTGACGCCGATGCCAAGACCTAGGCCGAGCACCACGCCCAGCAACGCCGAATGAGACAGTGCGGCGCCGAACACGACCATGCGCCGCCACAGGATGAAGCACCCGATCGGGCCGGTGATCAGCGCAACGCCGACGCCGCCGAGCAGCGCCCGCACAAAGAAGTCCTGCATCTAATGCCGATGAGTGTGGTCGTGGGCGTGGTCGCGCGGATGACTATGGCCACCCTCGAGCGGCACTACGGCACCGGCCTCGTCGTGGGCATGGTCGTGGTGGTGGGTGTAGACGGCGAGCCCGCGCGGCACGCCGCCGAACAGCGCCAGGTACTCGGGGTGCTGACCCACCGATTCGGGTGCGCCTTCGCAGCAGACGTGGCGATTGAGGCACAGCACGCGGTCGGTCGTCGACATCACCAGGTGCAGGTCGTGCGACACCATCAGCACGCCGCAACCGCGCGACCGCACGGCACGGGCGATGAGGTCGTAGAGTTCCGCCTGCCCCGCAATGTCCACTCCCTGCACCGGTTCATCGAGCACCAACAGCTCCGGTTCCCGCGCCAAGGCGCGCGCCAGCAGCACGCGCCGCAACTCGCCGCCCGACAAGACCTGCAGCGGCCGCTCACCGAGCCCGTCCACGCCGACCTCGCGCAGCAACTCGGCGCGAGCCGCAGGCGAGCGCGACGCCGTCGCGAGAAGCCGGTCGACGCTCAACGGCAAGGTTGCATCCACGGCGAAGCTTTGCGGCACGTACCCGATGCGCAGCCCGGATCGCCGCTGCACGGTGCCGGCCTGCGGCACCAGCAGACCCATGGCGATGCGCAGCAGCGTGGTCTTGCCGGCGCCATTGGGGCCTACGACCGTCACCGTCTTGCCGCGCCGCACCGTCAGATCCACCCGATCGAGCACTCGCTCGGCGCCATGCGCATGGGTGACGCCCGCCACCTGCAGCAGCACCTCGCCGGCCAAGTGCGAGCCAATCCCGGCGGGCGGGCCCGCGACGTTCGTGTGTTGCATCGGCTAGGCGTCGGCCGGTTGGCAGCGGCGACACAGGCCGCGCGCTTCGATGGTCTGCGCGGTGACGGTGAACCCATGCTGCGCCGCCAGCGCCTCGATGCGGCGCCGCACGCCGCCTACGTCGATCTCCACCGCGTCGCCGCAGGCCTCGCACAGCAGGTACTGCGCCTCGTGCTCATGCTGCGGTTGCGGGCAGCCGACGAAAGCGTTGCGGGTTTCGATGCGATGCACAAGGCCTTGGCTCATCAGGAATTCCAGGGCGCGGTATACTGTGGGCGGCGCCGCGCTCAAGCCGTCTTCGCGCAGGCGTTCGAGCAGTTCGTAGGCGCCGACCGGCGCGTGGCTCTGCCACACGAGTTCCAGCACTCGCCGCCGGTTCTTGGTCAGACGGGCGCCGCGTTGCTCGCACAGGGTGTCGGCCTGGGCCAGGGCGCTGGCGATGCAGTGGGCGTGATCGTGCGGGGTCGCTGCGGCGGCTTTGGTCATGGTAGAGCCAACAATTGCTTGCCGATTTTGTTATAGCATAACAGTTCATAGCGAAACCGAGGACCTTGCATGGCCGCCGTTCCCCCGCCCCCTTCCGGGGCCGCCCTGATCGATGCCATTCGCTGGGACCGCGACGGCCTAGTGCCGGCGGTGGTGCAGCAGCACGACTCCGGGCTGGTGCTGATGCTGGCCTGGATGAACCGGGCCGCCGTCGAGGCCACCCTCGCCACCGGCGAGGCCCACTATTACTCCCGCTCCCGCCAGGCTCAGTGGCGCAAGGGTGAGAGCAGCGGCCAGGTACAGCAGGTTCGGGAAATCCGGCTGGATTGCGACGGCGACGCCCTGCTGCTGCTGGTGCGGCAGGTGGGCGTGGCCTGCCACACCGGGCGCCGCAGTTGCTGGTTCAACACGGTCCGCGACGGCCGCGTCGCTGTCCTGGTCGAGCCCGAGATCGACCCCGCCCAACTCTACGGCGCCTAGCTCCCCGGCTTGACGGGACGCTGTATCACTGCGTATATAGCGACAACCGCACTATCCACTGCGACATAACGGCGGCCCCTGCCCCCAGGCAGTCGTGGGCCACCAGGACCAACAGCGCGGACGCGGGTGCTCCCTCCCCTCGTCCGCGCTGCTGTTTTGGCCGCGTGGCGCGGCGCACAGGGACCCGCTACGCTTTCCCCATGCGCCTCCTGCGTCGCCTCGTCCTCGGCCTGATTCTGCTCGCTACGCCTGCCCTGGCGCAGCAACCCAGCAACGACCGGTACGTCGCGTTCTTCGACTACGTTGTCTTCGGTAACGAGTTCGCTGGGCGCGCGCTTCCCAACGTGCGCAAATGGACCGAGCCCATCCGTTACAAGTTCGGCGGCAACGTTGCAGCGATCGCCAAGTATCGCCCGGTCGTCGAGGCGCACTTTGCATCCCTGACGCAGTTCACCAATCTCGAGTTCAAGGAGATCGGTGCGCGCGACCCCGGTGAGAACTTCATCATCTGGTTCTCTCCTGTCGCCCGCCTCGTGCAAGACGGCCGCACCCTTGCCGCCAACCCGGCCGAGGTCGCCGGCCGCCAGTTCGAGACGGCGTCGTGCTTCTTCCTCTCCTACATCTCGCCCGAGGGACGCCTAGTTGCCGCGCGCGTGCTGGCGGGATCGGACCTGCCGGACCAGGAGCTGGTGCACTGCCTGCTCGAGGAGTTGGCGCAGTCCTTGGGCCTGCCGAACGATGACGACCGGGTAGCGCCATCGATCTTCAACGACAGCCTGCACCTCACAAGCCTGTCGCTCATCGACAAGGTTCTGCTGCGCCTGGTGTATGATCCGCGCATGCGCCCGGGCCTGCCGCGCGCACAGGCCCTGCAGCTGGCGCGTACGATTCTCAGCGAACTCAATCCGGGCGGAGGCTGATGACAATGTGGACCACTGCGGCCGTGTGGTTCGTGAGCGCCGCCACCTTCTTTGGCGTGCTTGCAGCCGTCCGTGCATCCCGGGGCGGACGCAGAACGTCGTTCCGCTGGAAGGCCGCCATCGTCTTGGCAGTCATTGCCGGTGTGGCCCCGGCCTTCGTGTTCGAGCTATGGAATCACGAGGAGGTGGAGGTGCCCGCCAACATCAACGCCAGCTTTCCGTTGCCGCGCTGATTACAGCTCCAACCCGTAGTTGGCAGAAGCCAGGCCCCATTTGCGTTCGTCGGGCTCGCTGAACATCAGCTTTTCGTCCGGCGGCGCGACCATCCAGTCACCCGCCATTACCTCGCGGTCCAACTGGCCTGGGCCCCAGTTGCACGAGCCATATGCCATCAGCGTCAGCCGTGGACCACGGCTCTCGGCGATGGCCAACACGATCGATTCGACGCGCGTCACCGCAAGATTCCCTGCGGTCATGAGCGCGGCGTTCAGTCCGTAGTCGTTGCTGTGTACGACGTACCCGCGCTGGCTCTCGTTCGGCCCGCCCCAGTACACCGTGACGCGCTGTTCCGTGGTCGGTCCACGCAGGCGGTAGGCGCGCAGGATCTGATCGATCGGCCCGGTACCTTGCGGCCGGTTGATGACAAGCCCGAACGCACCCTGGGCGTCGTGGCGCCCCACGTAGATCACCGCTTCGCGAAAGCGTGCGTCCTGCATCTTCGGCGACGCGACCAAGAGCTGCCCGAGCAATTCCAGGGGGCGGACTGGCATGTCCAAGCCCTGCGCTTGCGCAACGCGCGGCGCCAGAGGAACGGCGGCGGCTGCACCTAGCAAGGCAGCGAAACGTCGGCGACTGACCGCGTGCGTTGACAGCATGACCGAAATGCTAGGCCAATCCGGCGACAATTGCCAAATGCCAACCACGCCTCAGGGGCGTCGCGCGGACACAGTTTCGCTCGCAGGAAGGCGTCGGCCTACTCACCGTTCTGCTAGGCCGCCCCGCCAAGGCCCAGGCGGCGGCCGTCATACTCCTGTCGCAGCACCGGCTCCCACCAATGGCGATTCGCCACATACCAGGCCACAGTAGCCCGCAGCCCCGCCTCAAAGGGCTGGCGAGGCTCCCAGCCTACCGTGCGGCGGATCTTCGCCGTGGCGATCGAATAGCGCAGATCGTGGCCTGGGCGGTCGGCGACAAAGGTGATGCGCTCCGCATGGGAGCCGCGGGCATCCGGTACCAGCTCGTCCAGAATCGCGCATAGCGTGCGCACGACGTCGATGTTGCGCCGCTCGTTGCCGCCACCAACATTGTATTTCTCGCCGGGCTGACCGCGCTCCAGCAAGGCAACAAGCGCGGCGGCATGATCGTCCACGTACAGCCAGTCGCGCACGTTCTCGCCCTTGCCGTAAACGGGCAACGACGCGCCCGTCAGTGCGCGCACGATCATCAGCGGAATCAGCTTCTCCGGGAACTGGTACGGACCAAAGGTATTCGAGCCGTTGCTCGTGACGACAGGCAGCCCGTGCGTGCGGTGCCAGGCGCGCGCCAGGTGGTCCGATGACGCCTTGCTGGCGGCGTACGGCGAATTGGGCGCGTACGGCGATTCTTCGGTTGAGTGTCCTGCCGGCCCCAGGCTGCCGTACACCTCGTCCGTGGAGACGTGCACGAACCGGAACCGCTCCCGGGCCGAGCCCGTCAGCGTGCGCCAATGCGCCGTCGCGCAGTCGAGCAGAACCGCCGTGCCCGTAACGTTCGTTTTCAGGAACACCGTCGCATCGTCGATCGAGCGATCGACGTGCGACTCGGCGGCGAGGTGGAGTACCCCGTCTGGCTTGTGCGTCGTGAACAGCCGCGCCAACGCGCCGGTGTCCGCTATGTCGGCGCGCTCCAGGCGATAGCGGGCGTGCCGCTCCAGTTCACGCTGGGTGGCCGGATTCGCTGCATACGTGAGCGCATCGACGTTGACGACCCGCACCTCAGGCCGCGCGCCAAGCAACTGCCGCACCACCGCCGAACCAATGAAGCCGCAGCCCCCGGTCACCAGAATTGTCGTCATTTCCAAGTCCCCCGCCGCAGTCTAGCGGAACCGCCTGCCTCCGGCGCGGTACCCCCTCCGGCCCGGTTGGTCCGGTGCCGTACGGGCCCACATCTCAGACGTAGCGGCAAGCGGCCGCAATCCGTTTTCGCCTCACCTGGCAAATGTAACCGCGAAGGAGACGCCAATGACTGCAATGGAACGTAGCTATGAGCCGACCCCGTTCGGCGGCATGGCCCCGATTGAGCCGGTCATGGCGCCGGACACCGGCCAGCCCGCCTTGGTCCGCGAGGTAGTCGGGGTATTCCAAGACGTGAAGGCAATGGAAGACGCCGTCGAAAGCCTGCTCGTGGATGGGTTCGACCGCGCCACCGTCAGCCTGATCGCCAGCGAGATGACCATCGAGCAGAAGTTGCGTCATCGCTACGATCGCGTCGGCGAAGTCGATGCTGAACCCAACACGTTGCGAATGGCATACGTCGATTCGGACTCGCTGAACGAGGCGAAGGCTGGCCTCACGGGCGGCCTGGCCTACGTAGGCGCAATGGTTGCAGCGGGCGCCGTGGTGTTCAGCGGCGGTGCAGCCGGCGTTGCCATCGCAGCAGCCGTGGCGGCGGGCGGCGGTGGCGCGGCAATCGGCGCGCTGTTCAGCCGCGTCATCGGCAAGCACCACGCCGACACGCTGCAGCGCCAGCTCGACCAGGGCGGCATTCTGCTGTGGGTCGCCTGTGGCGACATGGAGCACGAGGAGCGGGCCAAGGACATCCTGCGCCGGTACGGCGCGACGGATATCGATGTCCACGAGTTGCCGCAGCCGAACCCCGCGCTCTTCACGCGCGGCGGCATCTCCTACGACACCAGCTTCATGAATCGGCTCGGCCTCTAGTCGGCGTACAGCCCGGGTAGGCCGCCACGAGGCGGCCTGCCCGACTCTAGGGCGCGACGCGCCGCAGTACGTCGCCGGCGCCTTCCTTGAAGCCGATTGCTTCGCCTTCGAGCTTCGCCGCAAACGCCAATCGCTCACCGAGGCGCGCACGCAGGCCGGCCTCCTCGGTGCGCAGTACGTCCTGCAATTCGTCGAGCTCCTCGGTGGCGAAGCCCAACTCGGTTTCGAGGCCTTCGGCGCCCAACGCGGCTGTCGCATCGGGCCGCGCTTCGTCGAGCTCCACCAGACAATCGTGGCCAGAAGCGCTCTTCGCATAGACCGATACTAGCCGGGCCGGGGCCGTTTGCGCCGCCAAGCCGAACGGCTACAGTGCCCCCCCGCCGCAAAAAAGGAGACATCGGCCATGGCCACGAAGCGCACTGCGTCCGCCGCTTGGCAGGGCAACCTCAAGGGTGGCAAGGGTACCGTCAGCACCGCGAGCGGCACCCTGAAGTCCACCCCCTACTCGTTCGCCATGCGATTCGAGAACGCGCCCGGCACCAATCCCGAGGAGTTGATCGCTGCCGCCGAAGCCGGCTGCTTCGCCATGGCACTGTCGGCCGACCTCGGCGATGCGGGCTTCACGCCCGACAACGTCGATGCCAAGGCCACCGTTACCCTCGACACCGTGAACGGCAAGCCGACGCTCACCAACATGCACCTCGTCGTCTCGGCCAAGGTGCCGAAGATCGATGCCAAGAAGTTTCAGGAGATCGCCAACGGCACCAAGGCCGGTTGCCCGATCTCGCGCGCGCTGAACATGCCCATCACCCTCGAAGCCAAGCTGGAGTCCTAGCCGCAATGTCGATGTACCACGCGTCCGTCCCGGTGTTCGTGCAGATGCTCACGAACCTGTCCGCCATTCTCGACAAAGCGGCAGCGCACGCTGAAGCCAAGAAATTCGATTCGGCCAACTTCCTCGGCATGCGTTTGATCGCCGACATGCTGCCGCTGGCGCGCCAGGTGCAGATTGCCTGCGACCACGCCAAACGCGCCACGGCGCGCCTCGCTGGTGTCGAGCCGCCGAAGCACCCCGACGAGGAGAAATCCATCGACGAGCTCAAGGCCCGCATCGCCTCCGTGCTCGACTACTTGAAGACCTTCAAGCCGGCGCAGATCGACGGCAGCGAGATGAAGGAGATCAGCTTCCCGGGCGGCGGCAGCACGCGCACCTACAAGGGGCGTCAGATGCTGCTGCACTACACCTACCCGAACTTCTTTTTCCACGTGACGACCGCTTACGACATCTTGCGCTCGTCGGGCGTCGACATCGGCAAGGCCGACTTCGCCGCCAACGCACCGGCAGCGTGAGACGCTAGAGGAACGGGTCGTACGCCCACTGCAACAGCGCCTGGCGCTGCCGGGGACGGCAGCTCAGGTCGCCGGGGAAGCAGTGGGCGCGCACCTGCGCCGCGTGGCGCGTGAAGGCCCGCCAGCGCTTGATCTGCACGGCATCCACTGCCGCCAGTCGCCTTCCCAGGTAGTAGCGGCAGTACCACTGGAACCAGCCACGCGGATCGGGCTCCACGATCCAGCCTTTGCGCCGCCACTCGCTCAACGGCTGGCGGCTCTTCACGCCAAACCGGTTCAACGACGGATCGGCGACGTCGGCCGTGCGCGCCTTCGCAAACCATGCCGCCGGGAACTCGCCGGTGCAGTCGTTGAGGTACTTCCCCTCGAACACGCCAAGGGCGAGCATCTCGGACGGCGTCAGTGCCGGCGCGAAGCTGGGATCGAACTGCTTTCCCATGAGAGCCGACAGGACATACGAATAGTCCTGTTGCATGCGGTCGTTGACGTCGATGACCTCACCGACCTTGAAGTGCCGCGCCACTAGGCCTGCGCGCGCTTGGTCTTCAGCTTGTCGGGGAATTGCTCGCGCAACGCGACCACCTTGGGACGCGCCACCGCCTGCACGTATCCCTGGCGCGGATTGCGGGCGGCGAAATCCTGGTGGTACGCCTCGGCGGCATAGAACGTCACGAGTGGCTCAAGCGTCGTCTTGATCGGGGCCGAGTATAGCTTCGCGCGTTCGATCTGCTCGATGTACGCCTTGGTCGTTGCGCGCTGCGTCTCGTCGGCAAAGAACACAGCGGACCTGTATTGCCGGCCGCGATCGTTTCCCTGCCGGTTCATCTGCGTCGGGTCGTGGGCGATCGAGAAGAAGATCTTCAGGATCTGCCCGAAGCTCGTCCTGCGCGGATCGAACTTGATCTCGATCGCCTCGGCGTGATCCGTCGTGCCGCTGCACACGGCGTCGTAGTTGGCAGTCTCCGGCGTGCCGCCCGCGTATCCCGAGCGCACCGAGCTTACGCCGTCGAGCTCCTTGAACACCGCCTCGGTGCACCAAAAGCAGCCGCCCGCAAGCACCGCCACCGCTTCACTCGCATCGGACGGCGGGTCCTTGTCGGGGTCAGGAAATTCGAACGGGTCGATCCGCAGCGTGCTTGCCATGAGGCCTCCTGGGCGGCGGAATCTAGGCGGCTGCGTGTCCCGCGGCCAGTTGCTGGGCGAGCCACGCGCGCAATTGTGAGCCCTGCATCGCTCCCGAGATGCGCGCCATCTCGCGGCCGCCGCGCAGCAGCACGAGCGTGGGGATCGAACGGATCTGGAAGCGCGCCGAAAGCGCCGGCTCCGCGTCGGAGTTGCCCTTCGCAAACCGCACCTGCTGCTCCATCGCCTTGGCCTCCGCCTCGAAGATCGGCGCCATCGCGCGGCAAGGCCCGCACCAGGGCGCCCAGAAGTCCACCAGCAGCGGCAGGTCGCGGGCGTTTGCGTGCATGTCGAACCGCGCGGCCGTCAGCACCAGCGGAGCGCCCAGGGCGAGCGCCTGCTTGCACTTGCCGCATTTACCTGCCGCCAGTGCTTTGCCGGCCGGAACGCGGTTCAGGGTGTCGCAGTGCGGGCACGGAATGATGCTGGAATCGCTCATGCCAAATAAGTAGGTATCCGGCGTCGGCTTGCAAAGGGCGTAGGCAGCAAGGTGCCCCTTTCGATGGCACAGGCCCCCACGCTGGGCCGCAAAATCACGCGAAAGCCGGCATTTCCGCATGGCACAGGCGTTGCTACCTTTCAGTCCCCAGGTGCCGCCTCAGCGGCTGGCGCCGCGTTTTGGTAATGAGCATTCACCCCCCGATCCGCTTGCC
>CAIVPW010000061.1 GCA_903907895.1 uncultured Alphaproteobacteria bacterium | reverse complement strand
GTAGGCCAGCACGACGAGCAGGCCACCGACCGTGAGCCGGCCGTCGAGCACGTGCAATCCGCCCACCGTCAGAATCAACGCCGTGCCAACGAGCGTCGTCGCACTGAGCGCGACGGCGAGCCAGGATTCCTGCCAGGTGAGGCGCAGCCGGGCGCGCATCGTGTCATCGCCCAGGTGGTTGAAGCGCTGCAACTCGTAGGGTTCGCGCGCGAAGCTCTTCACCACCCTGATCGACGAGAGCACTTCGAACATCCGCTCGACCAGCGACGACTCGAGCTGCTTGACGCGCTCGGCGCGCGCCACCATGCGAGTCGAGTAGTAGCGCAGGCACGCGTACAGGAATGGCACCACGCTCAGCGACAGCAGCGCCAGCACCAGGTCGAGGCGCGCGAGAATCACGAACATGACGGTGAGCTTGAGCGCCGCAGTCGTGAGCGGGAAGATGCCGCCGATCGCCAGGTCGTTCACGCAATACGCGTCGGCTTCCAGGCGGTAGACCGAGTCGGCCGTGCGGGTCAGGACGTGCTGCCGCAGCCCGAGCGCGAGCAGGTGGTCCAGCAGGCGGCCGCGCAGGTCGAACAGGATGCGCTGTCCGGTGGTCACCTGCAACTGGGTGTGCAGCATCATGACCACTTCGCTCGAGAGCTGCAGCAGCAAGCCGGCGAACACGACCAGCAGCAGCAGCGCCACCGTGTTCGTGCCGACCAGCGGCTGCACGAGAGCGGCCAACGGGGCGGGCAGCGGCTGACCACCAAGCACGTTGTCGACGACCGCCTTGAGCGGCCACGGCGCCAGCGCCACCAAACCAACTTCGACGACGGCAAGTGCGGTGATGGCGATGACGCGGCCGCGATGAGGCCTGAGGAACGCCAGCGTCCATGCGAGCAGGGTCACAACGTGCGCCGGACCTTGCGCCGCTGCGCCGGAGGCTCAGCCACGCGGTCTCGCACCTGACTCCGTGGCTGCTGGCGGGCGCGGGCCGGCGCGATCGCGCCGACCGGCCGCGGCGGTGTCACCGCACCCGCGTCACGGCCCGAGGCCACCGGCCGCGGTACCGGCGGTCGCGCGCCCTGGCCGGCGGGGGCCGTCACTTGGGGGCGCGTCAACGGCGCGTCGGCCGGTCGCAGCGTGAAGTCGCGCGATAAGGCGCGGCCGCCCAGGATCGCCCCGGCCGCCACCATGCCAAACACCAGCGCGGCCTGCCCCTTGTGCAGAACCGGCGATGGTCGCCACGTGAGGAGCGGTCCGGCGCTACGGCCTGGTAGTGGCACCATGCCCGCCTGAATGGTCACGCGCGCCAGCGCCCGGTCCAGCACGGCGACCGCGCGGGCGGTCTGCCAGGCGACGCTCACAAACAGCGCCACCGCCGCGACGGCCGCCGTCGCCGTCACCCAGGGCCAGCGCAATGCGATGGCGGCGCTCGAGGCGCCGACCAGGGCCGCCGACAACAACGCGATGCGCAGAATGCCGCGGACGTTCGGCTGCAGGCGCGCCGCGGCCCGGCACAGGCAGCGCCCTTCGGCATGTTCCTCGATGAGCGCGCGCACGTGCAGCCAGCCCCAGCGGCCGACCGCGATGCTCAGGTCCCGATCGGTCTGCCAGCCGTCATCGGTGTCGACACGCCGGGCGGGCCGTGACGCGCGCAACGTTGCCACCAGCGCCGTCAGCAGCGAGCTCTGCGACGTCCAGGCCTCGCTCCAGAATGACCACTCGGCCGTGCCGCCCACCTGCAGGCGCGCGGCCGCAGCGGTACTCCACATTGAAGGCGAGGGCACCGCCCACGGCACCGTCGTCACGTGGGTGGAGGTCGCGACATCGGGCGGCGAGAGCAGCCCCCGCGCGCGCCCGTACAAGCGCGCCACCGGCTGCATCAAGTGCAGCCACGCAATCAGGCTGCGATACTGCAGTCGGCTGCGACCGGCCGAGTGTCCACCGATGGCGGGCAAGCCCGACAGGTCGGACGCCGCCGCAAACATCATGCACCGCACCGCCGTGACGGCCCACCCGGCGAACCCGGCGGCCAGTAGCAGGATGCTGGCGTCGCCGGGGCGCACCAGCAGGCCGAGTGCCCCACTCAGCAGGAGCGCCGTCGCCGTCAACATCCACGCGGGTGCATGCGGCAGGAACTTCAGCGGGTGCACGTCAGTGCTGTAGACCGAAGGGAACGCCGCCGTGCCCCACACGCCGGTGTTGACGCGACGGCCGGCCAGCGCGCGCACAAACGGCAGCGGGCTGTAGATGCGGCCGCGCCACAGCATCTGGCCACGCACGAACTTCTCGGGGTGGTGTGCATCGAGCCAGGTTTCGCCTTCGCCGTAGCCCGCCTGCTGTCGCCAGTACGCTTTCACCGAGCCGCGATGGTGATGCCACACGAGGGCCGACGGGGCAAAGCCGATGCTGTAGCCCTTCGCCTGCAGCCGCCAGCACACATCGACGTCGTCGCCCGCTCGCAGGTAGACCGGGTTGAAGCCGCCAATCGACAGCAGCGCGTCGCGGCTGACCGCCAGGTTGCAGCCGGGCACGTGCTCCGCCACACGGTCGTCGAGCAGCACCTGTGTGGGGCCGCCCGGCGCGCGCGCCACGCACTGCGCCACCCACGGGTCGTCGGCCGGCACCACGTTCGGGCCACCCGCAGCCGCCACATCCGAGGTCACAAACGGCTGCACGAGATACGTGAGCCAGTCGGGATCGACCCGCACGTCGGCGTCGGTGTAGGCGACAATTTCGCCGGTCGCGTGCGCCAGCCCCACGTTGCGGGCGGCCGACAGCCCCCCATTCGGGATCGAGATCAGTCGCACACCGCTGAACGAGGCGGCAATCGACGCGGTGTCGTCGCGCGAGCCGTCGTCGACGACGATGACCTCGGCACGCGGATACGTGAGTGCCTGGAGCGAGGTGAGGCAATCGCGGATCGTGTCGGCGGCGTTGTAGGCGCAGATGACGACCGACACGGTGGGCCACGCGGCGCGCTCGTCAGCGGAGAACGGGGCGGCCGCAAAGGCCTGCGCCACTGCCGCCAAGGCGAGCTTGGGTTGACGAGCCGCGTCGACCAGGCCAAACGCCCAATCCTCGACGGTCTGTCCGCCACGCCACCACTGGTCGGTCCACGAGAATGCCACGGCGCCCGCGGCGCCCTCGGCAAACGATGTGCGCAGGTGCATCGCGGTAATGCGGGCCTGCCCCTCGAGCCCTTCGCGGATGCTGTCGGCGCCGGCCTCGGCCAGTAGCAGGGGCTTGTTCCCTGCCAGATGCTGCAGCCGCACTAGATACGCGCGCAGATCGGCGTCGCGGTGCAAGTACACGTTGAACGCACACACGTCGAAATGGCTGACGTCGAGGTGCTCGGTCGGCGGGAAATTCACGTAGGTGACGAGGGTGTCGGGCGCGACCGACTTTACATCGTCGTACAGCGCGCGCAAGAAGCGCTCGACCCGCACATGCCCGTGCCAGCGAACCACCGCTGGCGGGATCTCGTTGCCCACCGCCACCATTAACGTGGCGGGATGCGCCGCGACGCGGCCCGCGGCCTCGACCACCGTGCGGCGCACCTCTCTGGTCAGCGCCGGATCGTCGAGAAACGCGATGTGCTGCGACCAGGGAATGCCCGCGATCACGCGCAAGCCGTGGCGCGCGGCCGCATCCAGGAGTGAGAGTGGCGGCACCGTGTAGGTGCGTACGGTGTTCAGGCCCGCAGCGGCCATCATCGCAAAGTCGCTATCGACGCGATCATCAGACGGAAACTGCAGGCCGTTGGCATCGGGCGCGAAGGTGCCATACGCCACCCCCTTGACGAGGAAGCGCCGCCCATCTAGTTCGAAAAACTTACCCTGCACGCGCGGAACCGAGGTCATGTATTGGGTCTCGTGACTCGATTTATTCTACCGCGCTTACCGTTCGCTGCCGTCTAGCCAGGCCCCGGCCCGCACCCGGGGACGCGTGGCTATTGCTAAGCTATCGAGTAATCGAAGACGTACTTGTGTGCATTGCCTTCGATGATGATGTCCATCTTGCCGGTCAGGCCGGTTAGCGCGCCCTACTTCTGTCCGGGCTTGTATTCGCGCTCGGTGTGGCCCTTCAGCTGATCACGGTAGAAGTAGACATCGCGCAGGTTGCCGGTGGCATACCGCTCGGCCTGGTCGCCGAAGTGCTTCGAGCCGGGCACGCTGTTCAGGCCACCGGCGGTGACCGCCTTGGCCTTCACCTGGTCGCCGAACTCGATCACGGCGACGAAGCTGTTGCCGCTGGTGCCGTACCACTTCTTGGTGCCGGAATAGGCGCGGGCGCCGAACGACGCCAGCGAACCCCAGCGCGCCGAACCAAACATCACCGGCGTGCTCGGCTTGGCATCGTCGAACTTCTGGACGATGGCGCCGTCGTTGCGCTGGAAGCGATTGATGTCGCCCCAGGGCGTCTGCCACTTGCCGAAGTCAGCCGTCAGCTTGTCCGCGGCCGCCGCCAGCGACTCGAGGCGTTCTTGCGGCGTCGCCTTCAGCTTCATGTAGTCGTAGGTATCGATGTTCGCCTTGCGCGCGGCCGGGCTCACCCGCTGCCACAGGTCTTCACCGTAGAACACGGCCACTGAGGTTTCCACCGAAGCCGCCGACCAGCGGTAGTCCCAATTCTTGAGGATGGCGATCTGGTCCGCGACCTTCGCCTTGAGCGGATTCGATGCCGGGGCTGCCGCATGCGCCTTCAGCAGCAGCGGGATCTGGATGTCGAACTCCGGCATGTAGCTGTCGTAAGCGGCGCCGATCAGTGAATCCAGCGTGAAGCCCTTCTTGCCGTCAAGCACGCGAATGGCGTGGACGCCACGCGGGTTCTCGGTGCCGGAATCCACGTAGGCCGGATAGTCCTTCTGCTTGGGACTGTTCGCGCCAGCCGCCGAGTACGGGAAGTTGTTGGTGTTGTAAACCCAGCCGTTCTTCGGGTTCACCGAGTTCGGCGACTCGTCGAACGACAGCAGGCCGTCCCATTCGGTGGCCGGGTCGGTGCCGTCCACGGGCTTGGTCCAGTCGAACTTCGGATTGCGTTTCGGGATGAAGTTCGAGTGGAAGAACGCGATGTTGCCATCGGCATCGGCGTAGAGCGTGTTGTTGGACGAGTTGGTGTGCAGGTCCATCACCTTCTTGTACTCGGCGAGGTTGCGCGCCTTGGTGCGCGAGTACGACTGGTTCAGGGCCTTCAACGGCTCCTGCATCATCCGGATGCTCACCCACTTGCCGTCGACCGAGCGGACGATGGGGCCGCGGTGCGTCTTGTAGACGGTGAACTCCTTGTTGGCCACGCCATTGGCGGACTTGTACGGCACCGTGATCTTCGACGCCACGAGCGGACGCTCTTCAGTGCCGACACGATAGGTGTAGCTGCCGTCGGCCTTCTTGGTCACGGTCTCGAGGTAGTCGTCGATGTTGTCCACGCTGCTGGTGGTGTGCATCCAGCCGGCCTTGTCGTTGAAGCCCTGGTAGATGAAGAATTGTCCCCAGGTCAGCGCGCCGTAGGCGTTCAGGCCTTCTTCGCTCACCATCTGCGCTTCTTCGCGGAAGAAGAACGAGGTATGCGGATTGATCAGCAACTGCGCCTTGCCCGAGGCGGTGTTGGCGCCGGCGATGGCAAAGCCGTTCGAGCCCGTGGGCTCGGCGGGCGGTGCGTTGAAGTCGGTCGAGTCGAAGCGCGCCGTGCTGGTGGGCTTCACTTCCGTGCCATAAAACGCTTCGAGCTGGCCGAGGTTGACCTGCTCGATGTCGCCGCCGATGCTGCCCTCGCTGAAGCTGAGCGCCATCCACGGTTCGAACTTCGTAATCACGCGCGGCTTCACCTCGGGGTGCGCGGCCAGGTAGAAGTTCAAGCCGTCGGCCCAGCCGTCCATCAGCGCCTTGAGCCAGGGTTCGGCCTTCGCGTAGTCGGCCTTGAGCTGCACGGGATCAATGAACAGCTTCATGCGCAGGTCGCGATAGATCGCGCCCTCGCCCTCCGCCTCGGCGAGGCGGCCCTGCGAGTTGATGAAGTTGGTCTCGACGCGGTTGAAGTCGTCTTCAGCCTGCGCGTACATCAGCCCGAACACGACATCGGCGTCGGTCTTGGCGTAGATGTGGGGCACGCCCCAGTCGTCGCGGACGATGGTGACGCCATCGGCGCGCTGCTGCCAGGCGGCAACTTCAGGGCTGACGGTCGGGGCGGCCGGCTGCGGCGACGAGCACGAGGCCAGCGCAAGGACACAGAAAAGGGTCAGTAGTTTCATGGTTTAGGATCGGGCGGCGCTGCGGCGCCGCATCTCGAGGAACTTGCGGACGGCGCGATCGAAGCGATCCTGCAGCGGCTTGCGCTGCTCCGGCGCCAGCGGGCCCATGCGCGCCCACGCCGCTTGCGCGGTGCGTACTTCCTGCTCGGCGGCGCGCTGACGCGCATCTTCGGCCTGGCGTCCGGAGCCGGCGCCCATGGTGTTGGCGGCGAGCGCCTCGCGCCACTGGCGCGCGAGCAACTCCGCCGGTGACAGGTTCTTCGCCGGTTCGGCCGCTTCGGTCGGCAGCAGCTTCTCCACCTTCGCGATCAGCTTCTCCATCCGGCCCTTGGTCAGCTCGGGATCGATGTCGGTGCCCTGGAAGGCGTCCGGCCAGCGGGTGACCAGCGCGAACAGGGACGCGTTCACGCGGTCCGACAACGGCGCGAGGGTGTGACGCGGCAGTTCGGGCCCCTGCACCCAGCGCGCGCGCGCCGCCTGCACCCTGGCGTAGAGATCATCAGGCTGCGGGACGTCGGTCGTCTCCGCCTCAGGCACCAGCGCCTCGAGTTCGGCGACGGCCGATTCGCGGTCGGCCATCTTGCCGGTCAGCGCCACCGAGTCGCGGTTCTTGAAGCGCTCGAAGAACAGGTCGCACGCCGCGCGGAACTGGTTCCAAATCGCGTCGGACTTGCTCTTCTTGACCGGGCCAATCGTCTTCCAGTCGACCTGCAGCTTCTTGATCCGCGAGGCCGCCTGTTCCCACTCGGTTGACTGCGACAGTTGTTCGGCCTCCGCCACCAGCGCTTCCTTGCGCTTGAGGTTCTCGGTCCAATCCTGCTTGCGCTGCTTCAGGTCGTCCTGGCGGCGCGTGAAGAACTTGTCGCACGCGGCACGGAAGCGTTCCCACACCGCTTTCTCGTTGCCACGCGTGACCGGGCCAATCGCCTTCCACTCGCCCTGCAGCGTCTTCATGGCATCGGCGGTCTTCACCCAGTCGGTGGAGTCGGCCATCGCCTCGACGCGCCCGCACAGGTCTTCCTTCTTCTTCATGTTCTCGACGCGCTCGGTCGCCTGGTTGGCGAAGAAGTCCTTGCACTTGTCGTAGACCTGCTCCTGCGCGGCCTTGAAGCGCGTCCACAGGGTTTCGGCCTGCGAGCGCGGCGCGGCCGCCACCGGCTTCCAGCGCTCCTGCAGCGTGCGCATCTCATTGGAGGTTTTTTCAGGATCCGTCTCGGCCAGTGGGATGAGCGCTTCCATCTTGGTGCACAGCTCTTCCTGCACCTGGACGTTGGCCCACCGCTTCCACTCCTCGGCTTCGCGCAGTTCCTGGATGCGCGGCGTCAACGACGTGCGCACCGCCTGCAAGCGGACCATCAGGTCTTCGCGATCCTGCTTGGCCGGCAGCGGCCCCATGGTGCCCACCGCCAGCTTCACGTCCTTCAGCAATTGATCGGTCTGCTTGAGGGTGAGCCCTTCCGCGGAGGCGCGGGTTTCAAACTTCTGGACCAGCGCCTGCAGCCGCTGCAGGTTCGTGGTCTGCTCCTGGCCCTTGCTGTCGCGGTAGCCCTGCTCGTGCGTCTCGAGCACTTGCGAGGCGGCGTCGAAGCGCGCCTGCAACTCGGCGTCGATCGCCACCTCGCGCGCGGTCGCCTGCCACTGCTTGCGCAGGGCGTACCACTGGCTGCGGATGTCCGCGTAGGCCGGGTTGGCCGCGAGCGCTTCCACCTCGGGCACCAGCGACGGCAAGCGTTCCGCCGACTGCCTGGCGAGCAGGCGGCGCTCGTGGCGCTTCTCCGCGGCGCGGCACGCTTCGGCAAAGCGGCGATCGAGTTCCGCGGCCCACGCCTCGGGCATCGGCGTCATGCCCGCCCACGTCGCGCGCGTCTCGGCGAGACGGTCGACGAGGTCCTCGCCCGCGAGGCCTTCGACGGTGACGCACACCGCAATGCGGTCGGCCTGTTCCTGCTCAAGGGCGCGGCGCTGACGGT
>CAIVPW010000060.1 GCA_903907895.1 uncultured Alphaproteobacteria bacterium | reverse complement strand
TTGTCCGCTGCGGCGATGTTGTAGCCTTGCTGAATTTCGGTGAGCGCAACGTTCAGCGCGGCGTCGGCCTCCTTGGCGGGGATCGCCGCGTCGGAATAGTGCAGACGCGCGGCCTGGAACGCGGCCGACGCAGGTCCCACCAGACCAAGGTTCAACTCGAGCGCTCCCGTCAGCATCGCAACGTCGCCTTCGCTTTCAGCGTCGCCGATGTTGTGGAAAATCTTGGCGGCTTGATCCAGCACGGCGCGCGCCCGCGCTTCGCCGGCCAGCATCAGGGGAGCCCGGTCCATGTTCAGCACGACGTGCGGGTCGTTCTTGGGCTCCGGCACGACCGCCCACTGCTCCCGCGCGGCGCGGTAATACTGCTTGGCCTGCGCGCCCCGGAACGTGTCCTTTTCCAGGTCGCCGAACGCCACCAGCACCCGCACTTCGGCAACTGCGTCGTTCATCTGGCGGTAGAGCGCGAGCGCTTCGTTGAATGCTGCACGCGCCGCGTCGCTCTGGCCGTTGGAATGCTCGAGCCGTCCGAGCCCGAATGCGACGGCTGCCTCGGCGGCGACACTGTTCTGCCGCTTCGCCTGCTCGCGCGCACGGATGTAGGTGCTCTTCGCAGCGGGTGTGTCGCCGCGGTTCAGAAGCCGTTCGGCTTCGGCCAGCAGGGGCTGAATCCCGTCGGCTCCGCCACCCTTCGCCACCGCTGGCGCCGGCCCTTTGGGTGCGGCAGCCACGGGAGGCGGAGCGGCAGGGCGGCCACCGTCATCGAGAAAAATGAAGACCGCGGCGATCGCAGCAGCGAAAGCGCCAAGTCCGACGGCACCGAGGAGGGCAGGCTTCATGAACGAACCGGCAGGGGTGGAACTAAGGGCGCGCAGGGTACCACTGCACCCCGCCGTCGCGAAGGCGCGCTCAGCGCTCGCGCAGGGCGTTGTTGCGCGCGCGGATCACCGGCTTCAGCAGGTACTCGAGCACCGTCTTCTTGCCGGTCAGCACATCCACCTGGGCCACCATGCCCGGAATGATGTGCAGCGGCTTGTCCTCGGTGCCGAGGTGGGTTGCCGCGGTGCGCACCCGGATGCGGTAGTAGCTCTGGCCCTGCTCATCGACGATCGTATCCGCGCTGATGTACTCGAGCTTGCCCGGCAGAATACCGTAGGTGGCGTAGTCGTAGGCCGTCAGCTTTACCTGCGCGTCCTGGCCGGGCCGCAGGAAGGCGATGTCCGACGGCCGGATGCGCGCCTCGACCAGCAGGGTGTCGTCGAGCGGAACGACCTCGACCAGATCGTCGCCCGGTTTGATGACGCCGCCGATCGTGTTGATCTTGATGCGCTGCACGATGCCGCGCACCGGCGACTTCACCTCGGTGCGTGCCACGCGGTCGCGCACGGAAGTCATCGACTCCTGCAACGATCGCAACTGTACTCGCTGGGCGTTCAGGTCTTGTTGCGCCGCCGAACGGAAGGCGGCGCGCCGCTCCGCTTGCCGGCGCTGAGCCTCCGCAAGGGCGGCG
>CAIVPW010000059.1 GCA_903907895.1 uncultured Alphaproteobacteria bacterium | reverse complement strand
TTTAACCTTGCGGCCGTACTCCCCAGGCGGAGAGCTTCACGCGTTAGCTGCGACACAGGGAGGCAAGCCCCCCAACGTCTAGCTCTCATAGATTACGGCGTGGACTACCAGGGTATCTAATCCTGTTTGCTCCCCACGCTTTCGCACCTCAGCGTCAGTACCGGTCCAGATAGCCGCCTTCGCCACTGGTGTTCTTCCCAATATCTACGAATTTCACCTCTACACTGGGAATTCCGCTATCCTCTCCCGGTCTCAAGCTCAACAGTATCAAGCGCAATTCCCGGGTTGAGCCCGGGGCTTTCACGCCTAACTTGAAAAGCCGCCTACGTGCGCTTTACGCCCAGTAATTCCGAACAACGCTAGCCCCCTCCGTCTTACCGCGGCTGCTGGCACGGAGTTAGCCGGGGCTTCTTCTTCGGGTACCGTCATTATCGTCCCCGACGAAAGAGCTTTACAACCCTAAGGCCTTCATCACTCACGCGGCATGGCTGGATCAGGCTTGCGCCCATTGTCCAATATTCCCCACTGCTGCCTCCCGTAGGAGTCTGGGCCGTGTCTCAGTCCCAGTGTGGCTGGTCATCCTCTCAGACCAGCTACCGATCGTCGCCTTGGTGAGCCATTACCTCACCAACTAGCTAATCGGACGCGGGCTAATCCAACAGCGATAAATCTTTCTCCCTGAGGACGTATACGGTATTAGCCCCGGTTTCCCGGGGTTATTCCGTACTGTTGGGTATATTCCCACGCGTTACTCACCCGTGCGCCACTCCCCTTGCGGGGCGTTCGACTTGCATGTGTTAGGCCTGCCGCCAGCGTTCGTTCTGAGCCAGGATCAAACTCTCAAGTTTGATTTAGTGTCTGAGTGAACCTTGCCACCGTGCAAGCACGTTTGGCTCGGAACCCTCAAACTCGGGCACCATCACAAAGCATGACAAACCTGCACCGTATCTCGAGGCAAACCCGAAGGTTCACCACAGAAACGGCACGGTATGTTCGATCTGCATAAGTGACGGCACATATCTGGCGCGCCGCCGCCCACGCATCTCTTCCGTTCTTCACAATGTCCAAGAACACGACCTAAGGCCCCACAAGCTGCTGTATCAGCACCTTGCGGCCCGTGGAGGCGGTGATAAACACCACCGACACCCACGGTGTCAAGCACAACGGCTTTATGTCGCTTTCGCTGGGGCAGAGCCCCGTGCGAAGCACCAATATGTCCCAAGGATCAGTTGATCGCAAGTGCCATATCGGGCCGCCGGACCTTTTTTCTGGGGATAATTCTGAGCGTTAGCTCAGGTCATTCCCGGAAGGCCTCAGCCTGGCAAGCCAGACGGAGGGCCCAAAATCCGAGCCGCCGATTGATCCGTTCGAGTTGCCTCGAAGGGTTCAGTCGGCGGCGGAGCGCTGTATAGGGGGAACCACGTTTCAGCGTCAAGCGTCGTGTCATCAGACCGTCATGGTGCGACGACTTGGCTCAAAACGGGCCTTAGCGCGAGCTGAGCGTTGGTTTCCGAAAACAGGCGCGTGCCGCCCCGGTCTTGGACTGGTGGGGCGGCAGGCTGGTCCTGAAGTAGGAGCTGGCGTGGGCGGGTCAAGGCGAGCGGAGCGCCGCCTCAGAACTGGTAGTCGACGATGGTCTGCGCATCGATCTGGTAGCCGATGTCGGCGAGGTCGGTGGCGATCAGGTCGGGCGTGCTCATGACGCCGGTGACGATGACCGCGTCGAACAGGCCGGTGATCTTGATCGGCTTCGCCGCTTTTACGAACACGATTTGGTTGGGCGGCGGCGGCGGCACGTGGATGCAGGCGCCGATGTAGGGCACCAGCAAGAACTCGCGCACCAACGTCGAATCGAGATCGAGGGGCACGACAAATCCGGCGAGCGCGATGGTCTTGCCGTTGTAGTCGGCGACCGTGCCCGCGGCGGCGATGGTGTCGTAGTCGATGGTGGCTGCCGCCTGGCCATGCTCCACCAGGCCCTTGGCGACGAAGGTATCGAGCCCGGGCACAAGATCTTCCCAGGTGAGTTCGATCACCTCGGCGGCGCGCGCGGGTAGCGCGAGCACGAGTGTGGCGGCGAACGCGAGCAGCAAGCGTTTGGGCAGCATCGGAGTTCTCCTCAGGTTCGGACGGTCATGCCGTCGGCAAGAGACAGGCGGTAGGCACGCAACGCCGGCAGAAGCCCGGCAACGGTGCCGCCGATCACCACGCCGGCGAGCAGCGCGACCTCGCGCGGCGTGGGCGGCGTAAGCGGAAGGAATAGGCCGAACCGGGCGTCGATCAGCGGCTGGAGCGCGAACAGAGCCAGGTACAGCGACGCCGTGCCCAACAGTGCCCCAAGCGCGGTCAGAACCGCCGCCTCGGTCAGCATCAGGCCGAACACGACGGATGCGTGCGCGCCGACCGAGCGCAGGATCGCCATCTCGCGCCGCCGCTCGCCCAGCGTTGCGAGCACCATCGCCACCATGCCGAGCACGGCGGTAAGCACCGCCAACACCGACACCGCGGCCAGCGCAGTCTCTGCCGTGCCGACGAGCCCCCACAACTCTTGCAGCGCGACGCCGGGTAGGATGGCCGTGAGCGGCTCGGGCGCGTACTCGTTCACCCAGCGCTGGAGGCGGAAGGCGGCGAGGCGCGACTGCAGCCCAACGAGGACTGCGGTTACATCGCGCGGCGTGAGGTCCATCGCGCGCACCGCATCGGCCGGCGTGGTCAGGCCCGGAATGCGCGCCCCGCCTTGCCAGTCGACGTGGATGGCAGTGATCGCCTCGAGGCTCACGTGCACGGTGCGGTCGGCGGGCGTGCCGGTCTTGGCCAACACACCGGCGACGCGAAACGGCTTGTCGGCATGCTGGGCGCCGGGGGCGGCAGCAAGGCCGTGCGCGATGACGAGGGGATCGCCGAGCCGGTAGCCGAGCGTCCGCGCGACGTCCGCACCGATGACCGCGTCGAACAGATCGGCGAACGGGGCGCCGCGCTGGAACACGAGCGGCCGCCCATTGCGGTAACGGTAGTGCTCGAAGTAGCCCGGCGTGGTGCCGAGCACGCGGAAGCCGAAGTGCGAATCGCCGAGCGACAACGGTACCGTCCACGCGACTTCCGGCCGTTGCGCCAGGTCCTGCACGCTCGCCCACCGCACGTTGTTGGTGGCGTTGCCGATGCGGAACACGGAATAGAGCAGCAGGTTGAGGCTGCCGGAGCGGGCACCGACGATGAGATCGGTGCCGGCGATCGTCGATGCAAAGCTGTCGCGCGCCGCCGTGCGGACCTTATCGACGCCAAGCAGCATCATCACGCTGACAGCGATGGCAAGCACGGTGAGCGCGGCGGTACCCGCGCGGTTGCGCAGCGACAGGGCGGCGAGCCTGATCATCAGGCGGCCTGTGCCGGAGCAGCCAGCACCTGGCGCAGGTCGAGCACGCGATCGAACTGCGGCGCCAGGGCGGGGGCGTGACTGACGACGATGACGGTGGTTCCCGCCCGTGCCGCCTCGGCGAACAACAGCGCCAGGAAGCCACGCTGGCGATCCTGGTCGAGCGCGGAGGTCGGCTCATCGGCGAGGATAATCTCGGGCGATCCGATCAAGGCACGCGCCGCGGCAACCCGCTGCTGCTGACCGACACTCAGGGTTGCTGCCCTGGCGGTTTCAAGCCCGCCGTCGAGCGCGAGCGCCGACAATAGTCGACGCGCCTCGGCCGCAGAGCCGTGCCGGCCGCCGGCCCGCGCACGCCGCTGCGGTGCGAACCGCAGCGGCAGCAACACGTTGTCGAGCACCGAGGCATAGGGCAGCAGGTTGAACTGCTGAAACACTATGCCGGCGTGCTCGCCGCGGAAGCGGTCGCGCGCCCGGGCCGATAGCGAGGCAAGGTCCTGCCCCAACACCTGCACCGTCCCGCGCGATGCAGGCAGCACGCCGCCGATGAGCCCGAGCAGTGTGGACTTGCCCGCTCCGCTTGGGCCCACCAGCAGCACGCGCTCGCCGGTGGCGATGGCGAGATGCGGCACCGTCAGCGCAAAGCCGCCGCGCCGCCATGCAAAGTGGACGTCCTGCAGGAGAACGGCGCCGGTCACCGGCCCGTCATCCAACGCCAAAAGGTGCCGCCACGGTCAACCGTGGGATGGTCGCGATCGACTTCGTAGGTCGACGGGCCGCGCGCGGTAACCACCGTGACGTCGAACTCTTCCACCCTCGCGAAGCGGGCGAACAGCGGCGCGAAGTCGAAGGTGCGCAGCGCACCGGTATCCGCGCAGCGCAGCATCCAGGCAGCTTCGAACTCGGCATGCGCGCCTTCGGGCGCGCCGTCGTTCATGCCTTCGGCCGCGACGACTGCCTCGTCCACGGCGCAGCGGGCGGCGGCCGGTAGATCGACGAGCGTCAGCGGTCGCTGCAGCGCTTCGATGGCGCGCGCCAGCGCCTGCTTTTCGGTGTCGTTTTGCGGGGCGCGCTCGAAGCCCACGATATCGGCGCCGGGTGCGTGCAACTCGATGACGACACGGTCGCGCTCGATGGCGATATTCACGGTGCCATGTCCGTGCTGGTGCGGTGCCTGCGCCATTGCGGGCGCAGCTGCGAGCAGCGCCGCCAAGAGCGCGCCGCCGGGTCTTGCGAACGACATACGTTTCTCCACGAATCTCAATGCCAGCGAATCTCAATGCCAGGCGCGCACTGCGGTGCCGCCCGTCAAGCCGGCACCGCAGCGTCGCGAAACGCTCAAACGCTGTTCAGAGCGTGGGCGGTCCGCGTGCGGAGCGGTGAGGATCGTGGCAGGAAGAGACGGACTCGGAGGCCGGCACGCGCCAAGCAACGGCATCAACCCGCGTTGGCGCGGGCAGCGTCACCGGTGGTGGTGCAGGCGGAACGCTGTTGGCGATGTAGGCGAACGCGCATGAATCGGGCGCGTCGGCGTGGACGTAATGCGCCAACTCGTGACCGAGCAGCGTGACGACGCTGAGCACGGCAAGCAGCGCAACGATCCGCCGCCAGCCCGCAAAAACGGGCGCCAGCAGGCGGCGGGCACGAGCGCAGTCCATGCAGCGAGCGTAGGGCCGCGACGGTGGCAGGGTCAATGCGTTTGTTACAGTATAACAGTGCGCACGCCGCTCCCCTGCCCTTCGGCGGCGCGGCTACGCGGCGCGCTGGGCGAGCGCAGAGTCCACCGTGGAGCGCAGCGTTGCGTCTTCTGCCGTTACGTCGGGGAGGAAGCGGGCGAGGACGTTGCCGTCGCGGCCGACGACGAACTTTTCGAAGTTCCACACGATGTCTTTTGGCGACACGGGACCAAGGCCGTGTTTTTGCAGCGACGCACGCAAGGTCCCCTCGCCTTCCGGTTGCGGCTTGGCGGCGATGAGGGCGGCGTAGAGCGGGTGCTGCGCGGCGCCTTTCACGGCGAGTTTGCGGAACATCGGGAATTCGACGCCGTAGTTCGTGGTGCAGAACGCGGCGATTTCGGATTCGGTGCCGGGTTCCTGGGCGCCGAAGTCGTTGCAGGGGAAGCCGAGGATCTCGAGCCCTTGGGCCCGCTTTTCGGCGTAGAGGGCTTGCAGGCCCGCGTACTGCGGCGTCAGCCCGCAGGCGGACGCGACGTTCACGATCAGCAGCACCTTGCCGTGGAAATCGGCGAGCGATGTTGCGCGCCCGTCGATGCGGACGAGCGGGATGGATTGCAGAGACGTGCTGGATTGCAGAGACGGGGACATGCGGGCTTTCCGGGCGTGGATGGACGGCGGGGCGGCGAGAATACGGTGCGCACGGTGCGGTGCAACACCGCCTAGCGCAGCCAGCGGCCGAGCTTGGCGCGTGCTTCGGGCCCAAGCTGCAGCGACAGGAATTCGTTCAGGTCGTGCGGCGGCGGCGCGGCGCGGGTGGGGTTGACGAGCGTGCGCCAGGTGGCGACATCGGACGGCGTGGCGGCGGCGATGAGGCCGATGCCGTGGCGGCGGGCTTCGCGCGCGATCGCATCGAGGTTCGCATCGACCGGCGCGTGTACCCAGAGAATCGCGTGCGTTGCCGTGCGGCGGTGGGCAAGCGCTTCGTATACGGCAGCGACATCGAGCGTACGCGCCTGCTTCACTTCGAAGGTGACGACGTCGAGGTGCTTGCCTGGCACGTACGGGTAAGCACGCAATGCGACGAGAACGAGGTCGGGTCGCGTCCACTGGCCGCCGGTGGCGCGGCCGCCTTGCGCCGCGGTGACTTCGACCAACACTTGGGCATCGGCGTAGCCGTTGCCCGCGGCCCAGGCGCCGCGCAGGGCGGTGGCGAGGGGTTGGTACAGCGCGCGTTCGCTGCCTGGATTGCGGGGTTCGGCGCGGGGGCCGAGCGCGATGCCGCCGCCATGGGCGCGAAACGGCGTGAGCGTGCCCGCCGCTACAAGTTGTGCGCGGACGTGGGCGTAGTCGGCCGCGTCCCAGCCCAGCGCACGGCGCAAAGCGATGTTGCCGGCGCGGCCACCCAGGGCGTCCAAGGCCGCAGTCAGGCTCGCAGCGCGGGCCGCGTCGGGGTCGTCCATACGACACATATTGTATCGTTGACGAACGCCGTCAAGGCCTGGGCTGGGGTCCCTAGCCGACCATGGGCTGGGCCATGATCCACAGGCTGCTGACGGTGTAGGCGATCATCAGCGCCATCATGGGCAACTGGCTGAGCCAGGCGGCGCGCGCGGTGGCGAACAGGCGGAGCGCGATGACGTGCGCGACGTACACGGCGAGCACGTGTCCCACGACGATGAGCGTCGCGGCCGTGTACCAAAACACGTAGGGGTTCACGATCGAGAAGTTCTCGACGTAGTCGCGGGTGCCGAACAGGTCCCAGCCCCAACCCATCGGGTCGGAGACGAAGACGATCACCGACTGGCCGGCGGTCAGCAGCAGCACGAAGTAGTGCGAGAGGTGATAGGCGACGGCGATCGGCACGAGCGACAGCACGAATGCCGTTGCCACCGCGCGCACGGACAGGCGCGGGCCGCCCGCAGATGCGGCCAGGCCACGCATCGCGACTGCGGTGAGCGCGTACGCCGGCACAAACAGCAGCGGCGCGCACAGCAGCGCGAAGGTTTCGAGAAGCTGCAGGTCGGACAGGCCGGTCCAGTCGACGAGGGAGTAGAGCACGTCGAACAGGTTCTGCGATTCGTAGACGGCGTTCAGGATCGCAACGAATGCCGGCGTTTCGAGGAAGCCGTCGTAGGTGACAGTGGCGAGCATGGCGAGCACGAACACCAGGAAGGAGACGCTGACCGCCTCACCGGAAAGCAGGCCGGCGCCCCACCAGCGCACGCGCAATTCACCGCCCCGGCCCCCGCCCACGCCCTCGCCGGTCGTTGCCTGCCCCGCTGCCTGGATGGGCGCGAAGCGGCCGAACACCGAAAAGGCGATGGAGAACGCTTCGCCGCGTTGCAGCCAAAGCTCTGGGCCGAACGTCGCCATCGCCGCAAGGGTGAACGCGGTGTAGGCGACGATGGCGGTGGCAAGGTTGCGCGGGCTGTCGTTGCCCTCCCAGACGAGCTCGGCCCACGCGAACAACAGGAAGATTGCCACCGCCGGCCACGCGCCGAGCCACGCCGGGTAGCTGCGCGGCCGCAAACCGATGGACGGCACCAGCAGGGTGAGCGCGCGGTACAGCGTGCGGAACGGGTTCAGCGCATGCCAGACGTCGCCGATGAGCGCGGCGACCATGGCAAAGCCCACCCACCAGAGCACCCACACGAAGACCGGCAGCACGTTGCCGTAGGCGTCCTGGGCGCCGATGAACCCGGCGAGCGTCACGAATGCCAGCAGGGCGAGGAGTATGGCGCGCAACGTGGTGAGCGCCGGTTGCGGCAGGGACGGCCACACGTGTGACGAGCCCCGCCCTGCTGTTGGCGCGCGCAGGAACACCAGGACGGCGAAGGTCAGCACGATGCTGGCGGCTGCGCCGGTGAGCCACAGCCACAGCGGCAGGGGCAGGACGAAGGTCTGGCCGATGCCGTGGGCGCGTGCGGGCGTCGCCGTCGCGGCGAACACGACGGCGCACGCCAGCGCGTGCAGGCCGATGCGCACGGGCGCTGGGCGCGGGGCTTACGCGCCCCGTGGGGCGACGATGGCGACGGCGATGACGATGGCGGCGCTCATGAGCGCCATGGCGATCACGATGCGCACGACGGAGCGCTGGGAGGGAGTGAGCTTGGACATGAGCGTATTCTAGGCCGTATGGAGCGCGCCGGCGCGAAATTGCGGCCACGCCTGGCGCAGCACGCGCACCGACGAGCGCAGGAACAGCGCCGCCCGGGGGCCTTCTCATCTAGGCTCGTTACCGAGCAGAGCGATCGGGCGCGGGCGGAATACAACTGCGGAGCCGCCGGATTGTTGGCCAGACGGACATGACGTCGCGGCGGCGCGCCTTGGCCCCTGGATTTTGCCTATACTCCCGGCCGCACCCGAACCGCAGACCCGCCGGCCCGTGATCACCGACCTTCCCAACCTGCTGACCCTGTCGCGGATTCTGGTGATTCCGCTGGTGGTGGCCGCGTTCTACCTGGAGGGCTACTGGGCCGACTGGGTACCGCTTGGCCTGTACAGCCTGGCCAGCATCACGGACTTTTTCGACGGCTACCTGGCTCGGACGCGGCACCAGCAATCCTCGCTCGGCCGCTTTTTGGACCCGATCGCCGACAAACTGCTGATCGCGACCTGCATCCTGATGATGGTGGCATTGGGCCGCATCGCCGGGTGGCACGTGCTGCCTGCCCTGGTGATCCTGCTGCGCGAAATCCTGGTATCGGGCCTGCGCGAATTCCTGGCCGAGGTGCGCGTGAGCGTGCCGGTGTCGGCGCTCGCGAAATGGAAGACCGCCATCCAGATGGTGGCGCTCGGATTCTTGATGGCGGGCGCCGGCGGCAACGCCGTGATGCCTGCCGCGCTGCCGGCCACCATGGTCGGTGAATACGCGCTGTGGGTGGCGGCGACGCTCACGCTGTACACGGGCTACGACTATTTCCGCGCCGGCATGCGGCATCTGTCATCAAACTCGACGCCTACGCCGCCGCGCGGACCGCACTCGGTCCGTCCAGCCGAATGAGACCGCAGCCGGCGATCCTCGGCATTGCGGGGCAGAGCGACAGCGGCAAGACGACGCTGATCGAGAAGCTGCTGCCGTTGCTGCGCGCGCAGGGGCTGACGATATCCACCGTCAAGCACGTACACCACGCAGTCGAGATCGACACGCCCGGCAAGGACTCGTTCCGTCACCGCCAAGCGGGCGCGCAGGAAGTGATGATCGCACTGCCCGACGGTTGGGTGCTGCACCACCCCGCACGCGACGGGGCGCGGCCGCCGCTTGGCGATCTGCTCGCCCGCATGAGCGGCTGCGACCTGGTGCTGGTCGAAGGCTATCGCGACGTGCCGGTGCCGCGCATTGCGTTCGTCAACGGCGTGGAGAAACCGGACGTCAACGTGGTGGCGGTGGTGGGCGTGACGAAGCCTGCGGGCTTTGCTGTGCCGGCGTTCAGCCGCGACGACGCCCCCGGCGTGACGGCCTTCATCACCGACTGGATGCGCACCGCGCGCTAGCGCGGGATCACCTTTTCCAGCGCGCTACGCAGGCTTTCGG